>JACFNM010000085.1:0-6967 GCA_019454915.1 Chitinophagaceae bacterium | reverse complement strand
CTGTAGATGCGATTGATATCGAATACCGCGTATTTAAATTCGGGGCTGGACGAATTTCGCGCCCATACGTTACCTACGTCAGCAAACAGAGCGCCACGAAACCAATAGCCGTAAATCGGGAAAATATCGAAGCGATATTCAATGTTGGCTTCGATTTGAATGTCCGCATAGCGGTCATCGAACTTCTTTTCCACCACGCCCGGCGGATCATCCGTAACGGTTCGGATGCGTAAGGTATCATAAAATATACTGGATCCGGGCCCCAATTTTCGCAGTTGCCATCCGCGCATGCTGTTTGGCCCACCGGCAAAGAACTGTTTGAAAAAGGGCAGTGTAATGTCTCCCTGCCCGTTTTCCGTTTTAAATCCGATTCCATAACCGGCAAAGAACCTATAGGCCCACATAGATTTTGGGTGGGTGGAATAGTGCCTTAAATCCGCACTCAATTTAACAAAGCGGTATAACTGACCCAACGGCTTTCCCGCTGCGGTCTGGTCTTTGAATATTTCGCCCACCAGTAGCCCGGACTCCTCTCCGTATACTTTTAGAAAATTAAAGACCCTCGGGTTAGTAGTATTGAATCTCCTGCTGTATGCGCCGCTGAAGCCTATCACGAGTCCGTTGTTATAAGAATAAGAAAGCAGGGGATAATCCCGGATCAGTTGTTCAAAACCAACATCAATATTATAGATACGGGTATATTCAATATTAGGAATTCTAATCTGCCAGTTGATATTAGACTTCTTTTGAAATTCATATCCCAAAAAAGCGTTAACCATATTGATTTTGTAATAACGATACCTGTCTATATAAGAACCATCGAGATTTAAAAATGTTCTGGCATTGAGAAGCTCCGATTGATTTTTTAGTTTGAAGGGCGTGAGCAGTCTTGGGAAAATGAGCCGGTTGCTTAAACCCAGTTCGGTGGAAAGTATCTGTTTGAAATCGGTAAATTCAACACCTGTGCGCAAAGCATTTTCCAATTGTAGCGCTTGTTTGGCCACGTTTCTGTTCTTCAGCTGGAAATTTAAAGCCAACCCCTTATTCCCGGCATTGTATAACTGGTTTTGAGCGGTCAGAATACTGGAGCCTTCAAAATCAGCGCTGAAGAAATATTTTTTTGCAGGAATCATCCTGATGAAAAAATCCACAACAGGTTCAATGGAATCGGTAGTTCGGGCATTTATATTCACATTCCGCCATGCTTCTATCCTGCTAAAATTGACCAGCGTTTTTGAATAGTCAGATGCGCGGAATAGTTCTCCGGGTTTTAATTCTATCTTTTTCACCAGGAAAGACGGTTTAAACAGATCGTAACGACTATAGATTCGATATCCTCCATAGTCGAGTCTGGGGATTCCCCGGAAAGCGCCTGTCCCTGTTGTTATTTCCGCAGGCTCATCGGGGAAAACGTAAACGTTACGTACTTTATAGGGCAGAGTGAGGGAACTGTCCTTTACAGGTACTTCCAATACGGAAATATCAATCGTGGGATTTTGCTGCTTCTGTTCGGCTTCCAACTGAAGCCGTATAATTTCAAAAGGGTCGGGTGTTGCTTCAATCAATGCGAGATTGACCGTATCCAATTGTGCTTTCAACACTTCCCGGTTGATGCGGTAATATCCATTGTTTCGGAATAGATCAATTAACCGGTTTAGCTCGTCGTCAATCTTTTGCTTGGTGAATGGTTCCGATTTCTTTAATACAGATCTGTTCCGGCTTTTATCTGCCAATTCCTGCAGGAGAGTGTCGCTAAACTGATAGGAAACGGAGTCTATTCTGAAAACCCTTCCGGGATTTACATCATACTGAACATACATCCGTTTTTGATCCGGTTTCCCTTTAGGAATCACCTGATCCCATTCCGCGGTAACATAACCTCTGAAATATCCATTATTGCGCAGTAAGTTGTTCATATTGGCTACCGACTGCTTAACGGCCATACTGTCAAATGCGGGGGGGCGCGTGATAAAACGCAGTAGAAACAGAAAACTCTTTACTACCGGCTTGGCGCTGTCCTCTATCTGCGTAGCCAGTTTATCTTCCAATTCCTTCTTTTCTACCGCACTTAGCTTATCATGAATGGTGATATTGTTTTCGAATGCAAAAGGCTCGTTAACCGGATGCTTCTTAACAAAGGTAAGCTCCCGGTTCATGAATTCCCGTGTGGTTTTACAAGAAGACGTGAGACCCAGTATGGCTATAATAAAACAAATAGAGGTAAAGTAAGAAGAGCGTATTTTCGTTCCGGAATCAGCCATAAATAAAGATAAGAATGCTCAGCAAATCAAGGGTCAAATATATCCAAAGTTTATACCATAAAAAATTAAGAGATGCGGAAGGCGTCTTTGTCATCGAAGGTCCGAAGGTTGCGGAAGAATTTCTGCTGCACGCTCCCGGGGAAATAATGGGTTTATATGCTACGGAAGATTGGTTGAACAATAACCAAAATTTAACCGGACGGCTGAGAAGTGATATTATTTACCCGGTAGATATGACAGACCTTGAAAAAATATCTTCCCGCTCAACCCCCAACCAGGTACTTGCTGTTGCCAGACAAAAGGAAAAATTGTCAGTCGCCGGCGGATTAGGTGGTTTATCGCTCATGTTGGATGGTATTCAGGATCCGGGCAATCTCGGCACCATCATAAGAATTGCGGACTGGTTTGGTATAGATTCCATTCTGTGCAGTCATGAATGCGCTGACATGTACAATCCCAAGGTAGTACAGTCCACGATGGGCAGTATATTGCGTATAGATATAGCTTACACTGATCTGCCGGAATGGTGTAAGGTCAACAGTCACCGGACTATTTTAGCCGCCACACTCAACGGAAATTCAGTATTTGACCATCAATCGTTAATAGAGGGAATTATCCTCATAGGGAATGAATCCAGGGGAGTCAGCCAGGAATTATTGCCTTTTTGCACCGAACAAATTACGATTCCGCGAATAGGACAAGCCGAATCACTCAATGCCGCGGTAGCCACGGGAATCATATTGTCTCATCTCTTAACCCATTAGTGTATTTCTGGCAGAATAGCCTGCCTGGCATAAAATAAGTCCCATTGATTAAGATTATTCCTGCCGTCCTTTCTTCTCTTTGCTCCTCCATGCCTGAAGAAAAAGCCGTAACTTGGCGCTTCTAAAAAATCAGGAATGAACGATATCGAACAAGTAATGCAAAACGCCCGTGAAGCGTTTGATAGTTATAAGAATCTCAGCCCGGCAAAGCGTGCCGGTTTTTTGAATGAAATAGCGGCTGCTATTGAAGCAGCGAGAGAACAGTTGGTACCCGTTGCCCATCAAGAGTCTAATTTGCCGCTCGGCCGCTTAAACGGCGAACTAACCCGCACGACCAATCAATTAAAGATGTTTGCCCGGCTCATAGAAGAAGGGAGTTGGGTGGAAGCAGCCATAGATACGGCTGATGAAAGCCGGACGCCCCGGAAGCCGGATACCCGCAAGATGCTGATGCCTGTGGGTCCAGTTGTGGTTTTTGGCGCCAGCAATTTTCCTTTTGCCTTTTCAACCGCAGGAGGAGATACCGCCAGCGCCCTCGCAGCCGGAGCCCCGGTAATCATCAAAGGGCATTCGTCTCACGCCGAAACCTCTCAGATTGTCTTTAAAGCCATGCAGGTCGCTATACAAAAAGCGGGAGTTCATCCCTGCACGGTACAGCATGTACTTGGCTCCGGAAGCACTGTAGGGAAAGCGCTCGTGGAGCATCCTTTTACAACAGCCGTTGGTTTTACGGGCTCCTTCCACGGAGGCCGGTCTTTGTGGGAATATGCCAATCAGCGGGAAACTCCCATCCCGGTTTTTGCGGAGATGAGCAGTATTAACCCGGTGGTATTTTTAGAGGATACCCTGCAGAAAAACGCAGCCGCCCTGGCCAAACAATATGCCGGCTCCATTACGCTGGGGATGGGACAGTTTTGTACTAATCCGGGCTTATTGATTGCTGTGCAAAGTGAAGGACTGGATAATTTTCTGAGTTTGTTAGGCGCTGAATTCACAAGAATTGACCCCGATAAAATGCTGAATAGTAATATCCATGCTTCCTACCATGCGGCCTTGGATAAGGCGTTGGCGCAAAAGGGTATCGAAAAAGTGGGACAAGCCGAAAAAAATGCAGGTGAGGGCGAAGCGTTTCCTACTGTGGCCAAAGTGAAAGCAAATATTTTCCTGCAAAACCCACATTTAAGCGAAGAGGTATTTGGACCCTATTCCCTCGCGGTGTGCTGTGACAATAAGGAGGAGTTAAAGACGGTAATACGGCAACTGAAAGGACAGTTGACCACCACTATTATGGGGACGGATGCTGATGTTGAGGCTAACGGAGATGTCATCAGTTTGCAGGTAACATTAGCCGGCCGGATTATTTTAAATGATGTGCCTACCGGTGTGGAAGTCTGTGCCAGCATGGTGCATGGAGGGCCGTTTCCTGCAACTACAGACGGCCGTTTTACTTCGGTAGGTACCACCGCCATCAAACGCTGGGTACGACCCGTCTGCTTCCAGGGTTTCAAAGACAATATGCTGCCTGATGCACTGAAAAACAGCAATCCGCTGCATATCTGGAGGATCGTGAATAATGAATGGACGCAGCAATCCATTTAGTTCAATCGTCTTTTCCGGAGATTGCTTAATGAGTCAACGGTACCTGGTTAGCAAAACGAAGACTGAACAGCTAAGGCAGTTGCATCTTATCTTTGCTTATATGTGAAAAACTTAAAGTCTAAGATATGAGCCTGGGTTATTTTAGCTATCCTCTGCCGGAAAACGAGCATGTGCTGAATTATGCTCCCGGGAGCCGGGAAAAGATTATTCTGAAGAAAACGCTGTCGGAGCTTAAGCATTCAATTGCTGATATACCTATGTATATCGGCAGCGAAGAGGTGAGAACCGGAAAGAAAGTGGCTTTGCGTCCGCCGCATGAAATCAGTCATTTGTTGGGATATTTTCACGAAGGCGACGGTGCACATGTGCAACAGGCGATCAACGCTGCTTTGACCGCCAAAGCAGCCTGGGCGTCTATGCCGTGGGAAGACAGGGCCCATATCTTTTTAAAAGCGGCAGACCTGATAGCTACTACATATCGTTCTTACATGAACGGCACCACCATGCTGGGTCAGAGCAAGAATGTGAACCAGGCGGAAATTGATTCTGCATGCGAACTTATTGATTTCCTGCGCTTTAACGTGCATTATCTCAATGAAATATATAAGCAGCAGCCCATCAGTTCGCCGGGCATACACAATCGCATGGAATGGCGGCCGCTGGAAGGATTTGTATTAGCCATTACTCCTTTCAACTTCACGGCTATTGGCGGTAACCTCCCCACCTCGGCGGCGATGTGCGGGAATGTGGTGGTTTGGAAACCTGCCTATACCCAAATTTATGCCGCACAGATGTTTATGCGGATATTGAAAGCGGCCGGTTTACCCGATGGCGTCATCAACCTTGTTTATGTGGATGGGCCGGTTTTGGGAGAGGTTTGTTTTAGCCATCCCGATTTTGCAGGAATTCATTTTACGGGATCAACAGCCGTCTTTAACACGATTTGGAAAACCATCGGGGAGCATATCGCCGTCTATAAAAACTACCCGCGGGTAGTAGGCGAAACGGGCGGCAAAGATTTTGTAATGGTCCATAAAACGGCTGACCCGGACATCGTAACTACCGCCTTGTTAAGAGGCGCCTATGAATACCAGGGGCAAAAATGCTCGGCAGCATCGCGGGCTTATATTCCCGATAATATAGCAGATGAAGTAAAGAAGAAACTGGTGGAAGGAATCAATGGTTTCAAAATGGGCGGTGTGGAAGACTTTACGCATTTTATAAACGCGGTCATTGATGAAAAGGCTTTCAATAAAATAATGGGTTATCTGGATAAGGCCGCGAAGGAAAAAGACGTGACGATTCTGGCTGGCGGAACCGGCGATAAGACAAAGGGGTATTTTATACAGCCAACCCTTATTGAAGTGAAAGATCCGAAACACTTTTTAATGTGTGAAGAGATCTTCGGCCCGGTTTTAACCATCTATGTTTATAAAGCAGAAGAATATGAAAAGGTACTGGAGTCGGTGAATGAAACCTCGGTATATGGTTTAACCGGTTCCATCATCAGCCGGGATCGTGCTGCTATAGCTCTGGCAACGGATACACTTCGTCACGCGGCGGGTAATTTCTATATCAACGATAAACCTACCGGAGCCGTGGTAGGTCAGCAGCCATTTGGCGGCGCCAGACGGAGCGGTACCAATGACAAAGCCGGCAGTATGCTCAACCTGTATCGCTGGCTAAGCGCAAGAACGATTAAAGAAACATTCAATCCGCCGGCCGGTTACGGCTATCCTTTCTTAGAAGAAAAATAAACTATCTTCATCATTAAAATAACCATACTTTGAAAACAATACTGGATTCCTATCAATTAAACCTTACCATTCAGCGACTGGCTTATGAGATAATAGAACGGCATGATGACCTTTCGGAAATGGTATTGATCGGTATTCAACCGCGTGGGGTATTTCTATCCGACCGAATCGTGGCGCATATACGGCAATTATATCCTTCGGTTCCGTTGAAATACGGAAAGCTGGATATTACCTTTTACCGCGATGACGTGCGTGGTGAATTACACCAGGCCAATGAAACGGATATCCCTTTTTCTATTGAGAACAAACGAACGATTTTAATAGACGATGTGCTGTACAAGGGAAGAACTACCCGCGCCGCGCTGGATGCGCTGCTTGCTTTTGGCCGCCCGTTGCAGGTGGAACTCTGTGTATTGATAGACCGCCGTTTCAGTCGTGAGTTGCCCATTCAGCCGGACTATTGTGGTAAGGCTATTGATTCCATCATGTCGCAAAGGGTTACCGTGAAATGGGATAAGGAGGAAGTGGTTTTATTCTGAAAATGAAGCTGAAGTTCGTTTTTGGGGTTGATGTTTGCGAGCTGAAA
>JACFNM010000630.1 GCA_019454915.1 Chitinophagaceae bacterium | reverse complement strand
TTGCCGCACCGCCCTGTTAATGATAGCCCTGGAAAACAACTGGAAGGAATGGAAACAGGGATGGAAGCATGGAAGAACCATTGACCATCACGATTTGTTCAATTACGGATGTTACGTAATACTACTCGGGATGATTTACCTGTTTTATAAGAAATTTAAATCAAAGGGAACCGCATCAAAACAAGACACTACTGAATAGCCGGGAGATAATAACTTATTTATCCGGGATTTTGCTGTAACTCCAAAAGTTGCTGCAAAGTGTGCCACCCCGCCAACACCAACATCGAAAGGCTTACTGAGGATGTTTCATTCGACCTTTAGCCATTCTTCGTCGTTTTGCAGTTTAGTGCAAAAATTAGATTGATATCTTTGATAAAGGTTATACATTTGGAAAAACTTTTCTTATGACGAAAAAGTCGTTATATATCCTATACGGGCTAACCGTATTGTTTATGCTGGGTTTTATTCCGGATGTGTCCGCCGCTATATTGGTCATTGTACCGCCTGAGGGATCGGATGAAATACCGTTTGACGGCGGTTTAAGCTTACTTGTTGCCGCCGGCGTGGCCTATGGAGCTAAAAAGGCCTATGATAAAAGAAAGCAAGGAGCAAAGGATGAAGACACGGTTACTGACCTGTAGTACCACATTATCCTGATTCACGTTAGCCATATAGCTGCATCGCGAAAAGAAGCCGATTAACATCGGCCTATTTCAAAAATGCGTACTGTTTTATTTCCTTCCGCAATATATGAAGAAATTGGAATTCCCCGGACAAACAGGCTTTTACAAAGGCAAGGTTCGGGACGTATATACGATCAATACCGATTTACTGATAATCATTGCCAGCAACCGCATTTCCGCATTTGATGTAATACTGCCCCGCGAGATACCTTTTAAGGGTCAGGTATTAAACCAGGTAGCTGCGTACATGTTAAAGGCAACGTCCGATATTTGTCCCAACTGGCTATTATGTACTCCGGCTCCCACGGTATCTATCGGCAAAAAATGTACGCCCATCAGGTTGGAAATGGTGGTCAGGGGAAATTTATCGGGTCACTCCTGGCGCGTATATAGCAGTGGAGTCCGAAGCCTTTGTGGTATTCCACTTCCGGATGGTCTGAAAGAGAACGACTTTTTTCCCACTCCGATCATTACCGCTGCGGTTAAGGCTGACCAGGGGCATGATGAAGATATTTCAAAGGAAGAGATCCTTGCTTCCGGCATCGTTAGCCCCACTGAATGGGATACGCTGGAGTCTTACTCCCTCCAATTATTTGAAAGAGGCAGGTCTATGGCGGCAGAACGGGGGCTCATCCTTGCCGATACAAAATATGAGTTTGGAAAGATAGGAGATACGATCTATCTTATAGATGAGATCCATACCCCTGATTCGTCCCGGTATTTTTATGCCGGGGGTTTTGAAGAGAGACAGCAGAAAGGGGAGCGGCAAAAGCAATTGAGTAAAGAGTTTGTCCGTGAATGGCTCATCGCTAATCATTTTATGGGAAAAGAGGGACAGGACGTA
>JACFNM010000084.1 GCA_019454915.1 Chitinophagaceae bacterium | reverse complement strand
CACTACTCCCCTGATATAAATCATCCCACGATCTGAAATAGGTCAATTTCGGTTTGTCGTACAAGATTATCTTTACCGTCAGGTAATATCATGAGTCAAAGTGTCATTGCTCCGGTTCTGTGCACACACTGTGGTGAAGAATGTATTACAACCGATATACAGTGGGACGATAAAACATTCTGCTGTGAAGGATGTAAGATGGTGTATGGTATTATCAACCAGAACGGGTTGTGCACCTACTACGACCTGAATAAAATGCCGGGCATCACACAACGTGTAAAGAACCGCCCCGATAAATTTTCCTTTCTGGATGATGACACAATAGGAGCTAAACTCATCAGTTTCCGGGACGAGAAGCAAACCCACGTGACGTTTTACCTGCCTCAGATGCATTGCAGCTCCTGCCTTTATCTGCTTGAAAATTTGCGCAGGCTGAATGAAGCGGTGCTATCCTCTACCGTCAATTTTACGCGTAAAGAGGTCACCATTATTTTCCTCCATAATAAAACCACGCTCCGGGAAGTAGCCGATCTGCTTACCGCCATCGGGTATGAGCCTTATATCAGTTTGAATGACTTGGGTAATAAGCGGCCGCTATTGAAGAAAAGCCTGATATACCAGTTGGGCGTAGCCGGCTTCTGCTTTGGTAATATTATGATGCTCAGCTTCCCCGAGTACCTCGGGGTGGATGTAAGTGAAGAGGGGTTGCGCAGCATATTCCGGTGGGCCAATTTAGCGCTGTCGCTACCGGTATTTTTCTACTCAGCGCTTCCCTACTATCAATCATCCTGGAAGAGCCTTAAGCACCGGTTTTTGAACATTGACGTACCAATAGCGCTCGCCATTATCATCACCTTTGTCCGAAGCGTGGTTGAAGTAGTTTCAGGAACAGGCGGGGGATACTTTGATTCCATGAGCGGTATTGTTTTTTATATGCTCATTGGTCGCGTATTACAGGATAAAACCTACCGGCAGTTGTCTTTTGAGAGAGATTATACCTCCTACTTTCCCATAGCCGTATCTGCTGTAAAAGACAAAAATGAAATTCCGACCTTATTGCCCGACGTTAAAATAAACGACACCCTGCTCATTCATAATGAAGAACTTATTCCTGCCGATGGCATTTTAACCCGCGGTAAAGCATTTATTGATTACAGCTTTGTGACCGGTGAATCTCTTCCGGTGCGTAAAGAGATTGGTGAAATGGTTTATGCGGGCGGTAAACAGACAGGAGGTAATATAGAAGTGCTGGTGGTAAGAGAAGTGGCCCAAAGCTATCTTACCGGCTTGTGGAACCGGAATGACCGACATCAAGAAAAGGGAAAGTCGTTTGTCCATCAGGTTAGCAGGTATTTTACGCTCATTGTATTCATTATCGCAGCCGTTACCGCTATCTATTGGAAAACCCATGATCCGGCAAAAATTTGGCCGGCGGTAACCGCCATTTTTATCATAGCCTGTCCTTGCGCACTCCTGTTATCTAACAACTTTACCAACGGACATATTTTACGCATATTGGGACTGAACCGGTTTTACCTGCGGAAAGCGGGAATCATAGAGGATATCACCAAAGTCTCTCACGTGGTTTTTGACAAAACCGGTACGCTAACGGATTCGGAAAAGCAGGAAACAGTTTACGAAGGGAAGCCGTTGACGGATGAACAACGCTCACTGGTGACGGCGCTGGCGGCCTCCTCAAATCACCCGTTGAGTAAAGCTATTGTAAAATATTGGGGAGCTTCCCGGGGACTTTCGGTACAGGGATTCATTGAAAAACCGGGAGAAGGAACGGAAGGATATGTAAACAACGTGCATGTCAGCCTCGGAGCGTCTGCAGGTAATTTCCACTTACCCGGTAAAAAAGGTACAATGGTCTATGTGAGCATTGAAGGACAAACCGTGGGATACTTCCGGTTTAGTAATTACTACCGCTCATTTGTGCCTTCATTGTTAAAAACACTGCGGCATTATTATACGATATCTGTTGTTTCGGGAGATAATGATGCGGAGAAAGAAAACCTGCGACAGTTGGCCGGAGCAGATTCGGTGCTATTATTCAATCAGAAGCCCGCCGACAAATTGGTTTATATTGCGCAGCTGCAAAAAAAAGGTGAGAAGGTCATGATGATTGGAGACGGATTGAATGACGCCGGGGCACTGCAACAAAGTGATACGGGGATTGCCGTAAGCGCCCACGCGAACAATTTTACCCCCGCAAGCGACGGAATCATAGCGGCTGAAAATTTGGGGCTGCTGGAAAAATTTATTCGTTTGTGCCATATTAACCGGAAAATAGTAATCGCCAGCTTTGGGATGTCAGTTATCTACAATATCGTGGGCTTGTATTTCGCTGTCCAGGGAACCCTGTCACCGCTCATAGCCGCTATCCTGATGCCTTCCAGCTCTCTTAGCATTGTATTGCTCACCTTTGGCGCCAGCAACCTGGCGGCAGCCTCCATGAAGCTAAAAAGATAGACGCCGGCTCTCTAATGCAAACAGGTGAATACAGGCTCTCAGGGCTGTGTAAAAGCCTGACAGTTGCATGACAAAAGTCATTGAGTATCCTGACATTTCTTATGATTCATCTAATCTTCTCCAAATATTTTTACAAATAATCATTGGCAAATTTCAGAACTACCGGCGTACCGGTCCTGAGTGAAAACGAAGGGTGCATCACGCACGCGTAATGAGAACTGAGATGCCGCCAATAATATTTTCGTCATGAGTGTAATGATTATTTTACTGATAGCCAGTATTTCGGTTGCCGGATTATTCCTACTGGCTTTTCTATGGAGCGTAAAAACCGGTCAATTTGAAGATGATTATTCTCCCTCCTCAAGAATTTTATTTGATAACGAAACTCCTTCAAAAAGCACTAAAAACTGATAAACATTTCCGGATATGCAAGTTGAAAAGTTTTATTACGACAACAGGATAGTAAGAGCTTTTGGTTACGCCACCGTGGTCTTTGCAGTAGTAGGTATGCTCGCAGGATTATGGGCGGCCATTCAGATTTATGCGCCGTCCACCAGTTTAAATCTTGCCCCGACCACTTTCGGACGTTTACGTCCGCTGCACACCAATGCTATCATTTTTGCCTTCGTAGGCAACTGTATATTCACCGGTGTGTACTACTCGCTGCAGAGGTTATGTAAGACCCGCATGTACAGTGATACGTTAAGCTGGATTCATTTCTGGGGATGGCAGCTTATTATTGCTTCAGCAGCCGTTACGCTGCTCATGGGTTATACAACCGGAAAGGAATATGCAGAATTAGAATGGCCGATTGATATCGCTATTACCCTCATCTGGGTAGTATTCGGAATTAATATGTTCGGCACGATTCTGAAAAGGAGAGAAAAACACCTGTATGTGGCCATTTGGTTCTACATCGCTACCTGGGTTACTATTGCCATGTTGCACATTGTCAACTCTATTGAAATACCGGTGACCTTTATGAAGAGCTATAGCTGGTATGCGGGTGTACAGGATGCCCTGGTGCAATGGTGGTATGGTCATAATGCCGTAGCTTTCTTCCTCACAACACCTATTTTAGGGCTGATGTATTATTTTCTGCCCAAAGCGGCTAACCGCCCCATTTATTCTTACCGTTTGTCCATCATCCATTTTTGGTCACTCATCTTCCTCTATATATGGGCAGGACCTCACCACCTGTTGTATACCGCTCTTCCGGACTGGGCGCAGTCTCTCGGCACTGTATTCTCTCTGATGCTTATTTTCCCTTCATGGGGAGGGATGCTTAATGGTTTATTTACGTTGAGGGGAGTATGGGATAAGGTAAGGGAAGAGCCGGTACTCAAATTTATGGTAGTTGCCATCACCTGTTACGGAATGTCTACATTGGAAGGTCCGTTATTGAGTTTGAAGAATGTGAGCGCGATAGCACACTATACGGATTGGATTATAGCACACGTGCACATAGGCGGACTTGGCTGGAACGGTTTCATGGCTTTCGCCATGCTGTATTTTCTCGTTCCTAAATTATGGGGCACCTCCCTGTATTCCAAAAAGCTGGCTACCAACCATTTCTGGCTCGGTACCATAGGAATTATTTTATATGCAGTGCCATTATACTGGGCCGGATTTACACAATCACTCATGTGGAAAACCTTCACTCCGGAAGGACAGCTCAGGTTTCAGTTCCTGGAGTCCGTAACCAATATCATCCCGATGTATATTACCCGTAGTGTGGGCGGAACTCTATATCTGATTGGCGCAATATTGATGGTGTATAATCTGGCGAAAACCATCGCCAGGGGCAAATTTATCGCGAATGAAGAAGCCGAGGCCGCGCCCATTGCACACAAGACACATCAGAGGAAGGAATACTGGCACAGGTGGATTGAAAGGAAACCGGTTACTCTGCTCGTAGTGAGTTTAATAGTGGTAGTGATTGGTGGTGTGGTGGAAATGGTTCCTACCTTCTTAGTGAAATCAAATATCCCGACAATCACAAGCGTCAAACCCTATACTCCGCTTGAGTTACAGGGGCGCGATATATACGTAAGAGAGGGTTGTTACACCTGCCACTCTCAGATGATCAGGCCATTTCGTGATGAAGTGGCTCGCTATGGTGAATATTCAAAGGCCGGAGAGTTTGTGTACGACCATCCGTTTCAATGGGGCAGTAAACGAACCGGCCCCGACCTCGCCCGCGTTGGCGGAAAGTATCCGGATAGCTGGCATTATAATCACATGGACGATCCCACGTCTATGTCGCCGGGTTCTATCATGCCCTCCTATCCCTGGTTATTGGATAAAAGGTTAGACACTTCCTCAACGCCGGCGAAAATCAGGGCGATGCAAAAATTAGGCGTTCCTTATCCTGAAGGATACGATCAGAATGCGAATAAAGATCTAACCGATCAGGCGGAAGCGATTGCTGCCAGGCTTAAAAAAGATAAAATCGAGACGCCTTCTAATAAGGAGATCATCGCTTTGATCGCCTACCTGCAACGGATGGGTACGGATATTAAACTGGAACAGAAGTTAGCCGACAGAGAGGCTGCGATTAAATGAAATATACAAAGTAAGAAACTATGAAATTTATTCATTACCTCGAATCTACCAGTGGAGTAGGAATATTGGGATTGATCTCCTTTGGCATCTTTTTTCTGTTTTTCATTGCTATGCTGACCTGGGTATTCCGAACCGACAAGAGAAAAATTGATGAAATAAGCCGTATTCCTTTAGATAAGGAGGATTTGTAAACTTACTGTTATGTCTTTTAAAAATAACGCAAACTGTTTAAAGTCTATGTTCAGAATTTTGTCATTATTGATATGCACGCTGATAGTATTCAGCAGTTCTGTATTCGCTGCGGGACCTCCTCCCATACCGGTACTTCAAAATGAGCTGGCGTTGTTCCTGGTGATCTTCATGATAATATTATTGATCGTCATTTTTGTCCTGGGACGTGTTTTGATGGGGTTGGCTGAGGTTAAGCGCAACGAGGAAAAAGAAGCGGCTAAGAAATCCGGAATTCCTGCCGCCATAACTACCGGACTCCTTCTTCTCATCTCTCATTCATCTTTTGCGCAGGATAGCAATGCCGCCGTTACTGCTTCTGCTACTGTAGGAGGCTTATCATCATTCGTATTCTATTTTTCTATTTCCATTATTTTAATTGAGCTTCTGGTTATTCTGGGATTAATATACAATATCAAAGTTTTACTCAGAAAAGACAGGGATGAAGCGGTTGAAGGAGAGGCATCTGCTGTTCCATCCGCCACCCTAAGCTCCTGGTGGAGCAGGATGAATAGATTCAAGCCCGTGGAGCAGGAGACGGAATTAGAACTCGATCATGAATATGACGGAATACGGGAGTTAGACAACAGGCTCCCTCCCTGGTGGTTGTATGGATTTTACGCCACCATCATTTTCGGTGTGATATACCTGTGGCGGTACCACGTTTCTTATAGTGCGCCTTTAAGCGGGGAAGAATATGAAATATCGGTGAAGAAAGCTGATGAACAGGTGAAGGCCTATCTCGCACAAAAGGGTGAAACAGTGGACGAGAATACCGTAACGGTCTCCACGGACGCAGCAGATCTGGAAGAGGGTAAAAAGATTTATACCACTGCCTGTGTTGCCTGCCATAAAGCCGACGGTGGAGGGATGGTTGGTCCCAATCTTACAGATGATTACTGGATGCACGGAGGCGACATCCGGAGTATATTTAAAACGATTAAGTACGGCATCAATGCCATGCCTCAATGGCAAACCAGCTATTCCAATAAGCAGATTGCACAGGTAGCGAGTTATGTAATGTCTCTGCATGGTACCAACCCTCCGGGGGCAAAGGCGCCGGAAGGTGAGCTGTATAAAGAGAATGACGGCGCGGCCCCTCAACCATAAAGATTCTCTTGAAATATTCTTATAGTATGAAGTTGTAACTATGCTAAACAAATCGAAAATAGCGAACACGTCAAAGCCGGGTGAAGCGGACTCGTTTCGGGATCGCATTGCTACGGTAGATGATAAAGGCAGACGTAAATGGGTATATGCTCACAAGACGAAGGGTAAATTATTCAATATCCGGACATGGGTTAGCTGGGGATTCTTTGCCTTGTTTTTTGCTCTGCCCTTTATTCAATACAAGGGGCGTCCTTTGTTTATGTTCAACATACCCGAAGCAAAATTCATTTTGTTCGGACGGGTATTTTGGCCGCAGGACTTTTTCATCTTTGGCATCACCATGATTACAGCTATTGTATTCATCATCCTGTTTACCGCGGCCTTCGGAAGATTGTTTTGCGGATGGGTATGCCCCCAGACTATCTTCATGGAAATGCTGTTCCGGAAAATAGAGTTTGCCATTGAAGGCGACGCACCCGCGCAAAAACTATTAGATAAAGGCCCCTGGAACAGAGATAAGATAATAAAAAAAATATCGAAACACGGCATATTCTATCTCCTCGCATTTATCGTATCCAATTTTTTCCTCGCCTATATCATCGGAATGGATGAATTGTTAAAGATAATTCGGGAACCAGCTTCTCAACATATTGCAGGCTTATCTTCCATTGCCATCTTTTCGGGTGTTTTCTATTTTGTCTTTTCCTATTTCCGTGAACAGGCCTGTACGGTAGTATGCCCTTACGGGCGTTTGCAGGGTGTTCTTTTAGACAGAAACTCTATGATTGTTGCCTATGACTATAAGAGAGGCGAGCCGAGGGGGAAATACAGAAAGCCCAAAGAAGCGGAGCTGGCGCCTGTATTAGGAGATTGTATTGATTGTTTTCAATGCGTGAAGGTATGCCCTACAGGAATAGATATCCGTAACGGCACTCAGATGGAATGTGTGGGGTGTACGTCCTGTATTGACGCCTGTAATAAAATGATGGATGCCACGGGCAGGGAAAGAGGGCTTATCCGTTACGCATCTGAAAATGGAATTGCCGAAGGTAAAAAATTGAAGTTCACGGGTAGGATGAAATTCTATTCGGTACTGCTGATCATCCTGACCGGGTTACTGACTGCACTGCTATTATCCCGGAAGGATGTAGACGGCACGATTATGAGGGCGGGCGGTATGCTGTACCAGGAGCGTGGATTAGACAGCGTATCGAATTTGTACAACATCAAGGTCATTAATAAATCCGTTCATGACTTATCTCTTTCGCTGAAATTAGAAGATATGGCCGGAAATATTATCAATGCCGAAGGGAAAGATATACCGGTGGCAAGAGAAGGTCAGGGCAAAGCCTCTTTCTTCATTGTATTACCCCGCGATATTATTGAATCAAGGAAAACGAAGCTGAAGGTGGGATTATATGAAGGAGATAATAAATTGACCACGCTCAACACCACTTTTATGGGGCCGGCCGGACGGTAATAAATGTGTAATAATTAAACGAAGAAGCTATGCACTGGGGACATAAACTGACTATTTCAATCATCGCTTTTGTATGCCTGATGGGTTTCATGGTTTATAAAGCCATGCAAACCGATTTTCAATTAGTGGAAAAAGGATATTATCAAAGCGAATTAAAATACCAACAGGTTATTGATGGTAATAACCGTGTGAACAATCTAAGCAGCCATCCTCAGGTTACAAAATCCGGCAACCGGATACTTGTGCAGCTACCGGAAGAAATGAAAAACAAAGAGGTACGGGGCTCCCTATGGTTTTACTGTGCTTACAATGAAAAGCTGGATCGGAAATTTAACCTTCAGTTAAGTAGTAATGCAACCCAGGAATTGGATGCTGCTTTGTTCGAGTCGGGGAATTATCTCGTAAAAATGGAATGGGTCAGTGACGATCAACACTATTACAGTGAAACCAAATTCGGATTGTAATGTGGCAACTTATCACCGGAGGTTTTCTGTTAGGAATGTTTGGAAGTATGCATTGCGTGGGCATGTGCGGACCCCTGGCTTTGGTAATTCCGGTGCACCATCTTTCACCGGTCCGAAAATTTTTCATGCTGCTGTTGTATCAGTTGGGACGGGTGATCACCTACGCTTCCCTGGGATTAATATTCGGCTTATTGGGCAAAAGAATTTATATCGCCGGGTTTCAACGATGGTTTTCAATAGGACTGGGACTGCTGATT
Source organism: Chitinophagaceae bacterium (assembly GCA_019454915.1). Lineage (GTDB taxonomy): Bacteria > Bacteroidota > Bacteroidia > Chitinophagales > Chitinophagaceae > Agriterribacter. The sequence continues at coordinate 5,138 of JACFNM010000084.1, read as the reverse complement.
ATCCTGTTACTGATTCTGTTCTACGTTTATAAGAGGACAGTACAACCGGCATTCATGCAGGTTTTTTACAAAAAAATCCAGCAGATTATTATTACGATATTACAATCGGGAAAGAGCGGTCTTTCCTATCTTGGTTTGGGCATGGCTAATGGATTGCTGCCTTGTGGGATGGTGTATGTAGCCATTGCAGCAGCCCTCACCGCCGGTTCGGTTTCCGGTAGTGTATATTTTATGGCCGCTTTTGGATTAGGCACTTTGCCGGCAATGACGGCATTCAGCTATTTCGGAACTTCTTTAAGTCTTAATATCCGCCGGGCATTTCGCAGAGCTATCCCGGTTGGAATCGCGGTTATGGCATGCTTACTCATTTTAAGAGGAATGAATCTGGGGATACCATTTGTTAGTCCTGTTTTGCATACTTCACACGAAACGGCGATTGATTGTCATAAGTAATACCAAAGTGAATTCTATTATAGTCTATAATTTTAATGGTATTATACCGATGTGATAGCCGTTTGGTCCAATTTTATTGGACTATTACGGATATCCTTTCGGTATAAAAAAATCCCTGCCGAACTTCTTCATTCACGGACTTGACAGTACGGGGATGAAGAAGTTCGGAAGGTTTGGGGTGTTTCATTATTTTACAAATCGCTGGATGAATAAGCTCCTGTTTCCCTGCATCACTTTCACAACATAAATTGCACCTTTCATCAACGATGCTGTATTGATTGTAACCGAACCTGAAGTAACTTGTTGTAAAAGTACACGGCGGCCTGAAACATCATAAATCGTTACATTCAGTTCCGATGTTGATGCTGACGGAATGATTAATTGTATCTGTTGCGTACCGGGTTCAGAGATTAACCTAAACGCATGATTACCGGCGATATGGATTTTGATAATACTGCTGAAACTGCTCTTTCCATCTACGTCAACCTGCTTCAGCCGGTAATACGAATTACCGGACAGGAATTGATTGTCCGTGAAATGGTATCCATTTTCTTTATTGTCTGTTGAGCGGCTCGCAAAAACTCTTCCTATTGAAACAAAGGAAACCCCGTTATCACTCCGCTCCACATCAAAGTAGGCATTATTGTTTTCTGAAGACGTTATCCATTCTAACAAAACGCCACTGCCTTCCTTTTTCCCTGAAAAAGAAATCCAGTTCACCGGTAAAATAATATCTGCTTCTGCTATGCCGAAGGGCGACAGGCTGCCGGTGTACGCCGCATAACTCAATGTGCCGTTCAATAAGTCAAAAGTGGGCGTGCCTGATTGCTGGATCCATTCCGTACCATTGTAATGTATCAACCTTGGCGATGAGAGCGCACCGACTACATTTGCAGCTTTCCATCCAAAATCCAGGTCTATATTTCCTGCACCGGTTGTGGCAGTTGTATTACCTATATTCCAGGTTACGTCTATTCTGGGTGTAAAGGTTACGGAAGTACCGCCGTTGCTTCCATCTTTGAAAACACCATTGGACACGGTAGCATAAAACTCATCCGTACTGCCAATATGGTTCGTTATAGTCACCGGATTATAGTAGTCTGCTCCTACAGGGAAGAGTTTTCCGGCATTGTTGGCTAAATCCATACGTAACTTCCCTATCCCGTTTGTTTTTATGTATTTATTGGAAGCCGGGACAATGGTATTGCCAACAAATTTAAGATGATTGTTACCGAGTGTGAGTATTTCATTAAGCAATAAGTTGCCTGAAGTGGTGAACCGCATGTTATCTTTAGCAGTAATAGCACTTCCGAAAGTAATGTTTCCGGCGGAACTGTTGCCGATACGTATCTCGGAAAAACCATCGGTAAAGTTGGTATTGAAGTTTGTAGCTGTTACTGCCAGTGTACCTGTACCTCCGGTAAGACCAATAGTGGTGGAGGCTGTAATGGGTTCAATAATCAGGTTGCCACCTGAGCTCAAGGTTGCACTTGCGCCTACCGACAAGTTGTTACCAAACAATCTGATGTCTTTATTGGTAGAAGATGAGAGGTTTTGATTAACGGTTAATGCGGTACCGTATAATGTAATTGGTCCTGCAACAGGAATGGCAGCGCTTACTGTAATGTTGCTGCTATTGGTTTGCACAACCGGACTGCCGCCCGAAATTTGACCATTGTAATACCCGATGGTTAATCCGCCGAGACTGCTGTAATTTTTAATCAGCAACTTATCAAAAGTGCTGCTCGCATTAAAATCACTGCCACTCATCGCTCCATTCCAGGTAATGGCAGCGGGGTAGCTGCCACCGTCCGGCAGCAGGCTTAACTTTCCGGTAGTCGTGATACTGATATCATTGCCAGCTATATTTTTTGCAATCAACGTAATATCACCGCTGCCGGAGTTAATCGAGCTTGAACCGCCTGCCATATTATGGATCCCGGAAGTTCCCGAACTGTATCCATTTCCACCCCAAATCAGTACATCGCCTCCATTGGTAGATACCGGGCCATAAAAATCTATCGCATTAAAGTTATTACTTACTGACCCGACAGAAGGCCCATTACCCACGGTGAGTCCACTCCAGGTGTAGCTGCCCCCGCTGGTGTTACTGCCTCCGATCCACAAATGCCCACCATTGGTAGTAATAGAATTAGCCGTAACGCCTCCATTATTGGCATTACCAAAATCACTCCAGAGGATAACATTTAATACACCTGTGCCGGAAGCGGTGATGGTGCCGGAATTTAGCCGGGCCGCACTTTGCATGGTAAGCGTGCCTGTGCCGGCTGTTTTTAATATGCTTGCAGTTCCATTCAGTGCTGCCCCGCCGTTTTTATTAGTATTGGCTTTAATAAAAATATCTCCGTTTGCAGAACTGGTAAGATTAGCAGTCAAATTTACTTCTCCCCCATATATGGCTATTGGTCCGGCAATATTAAGCGCGGTGGTTTGGTGGGTGATATTTGAAGTATTGGTAGATTTTCCCAGGGTAAGTCCTGAGATACCATTGGCATCCTGATCGAAAACAAACCAGGTGGTACCGAAATTTGTAGTAAAAGATACGTCAGACGGCTCTATGGTAAACTTTCCGGTGCCGTTGATATAGGGTTTGTCGGTATTTAAGGTTGTCACCCAATTCAGCGTTTCACATCTTAATGTTGTATTGCCGCTGCCCGGATTTAAAGTAAGATAATCTATATCAAGCTGCCCGCCTCCATTAGCATCACTATCGGCATAGATATTAATATTTCCGTTAACGGTACTGATGGTTCTGCGGGTAATGCCGGCGGTGCCAAAACTCCCCTTAGCATTGATGTTGATATCACCGGCGCCTGTGGATTGCAATCCTACCCCGTTGTTCAACGTAAAATTGTTACTATATGCGGTAATATTACCCGCTGCAGTAAGTGTATTATTAACAGTGATACTATAATTTTCTGCCGATTCACCTAATGTAATACTGCTGAAAGCTGAACCAAAAGCAGCGTTGCCGGTCCAGGTTAGCGTGCCGGTATAACCGGTTGAATAAGCTTCGAGGGTAAGCGAACCGGTACTATTAATATTTGTATTTTTCCCTAAAGTATTTCCAAATTGATACGTTCCGTTTGCCTGAATAAGAATATTGGCTGCAGATGCTGTAACCGCAGGCGTAATGCCCTGAACAGCCGTGGCGTCTTTTCGGTTGCCGATATGCACGTCTCCGTATAAGGCTAAAGAAGTGCCCGCTGTGCTATGTCCTTTTAAGGTAATCGTACCCGCCTGAGACAGCACCTGTGATATTTGATTGGTACCTGAAACTCCCAGGAAAATTCCCTGGGCATTGTTGCTTGTTCCTTCAATAGTAACACCGCCGCCTGTAGAGGCAGTGGATTGGATTAACACATTGCCATTGGCATTGTTGCTTGTCCAAAACCCACTATAGACCGCAACAGAGGTTGTTCCTTTCAAATCAATAGCAGGTGTGGATGTGGAAGCAGAACTAATGGCTATAGACGGAGAAGCAGCATAGGTGAGTTCAATACCATGTCCGGTAGTTGATTTGCCATACATGGTAATTTTACCCGTACCTGATTCAATCTTTAAGCTTCCCTGAGAAGTAATACCGGGATAGGTATTACTATTACTGGTTGCACCGCGAAGAATGATATCGCCCCCATTGCTTACAAGAGAAACGACGGTGCCTGTTCCGGCACGTGGACCTAAGGTAAGCCCCCCGTATAAATTTGCCCCATCGGTGGCTGCATTTGATCCGTTCCAGGCAAATCCATCGGGTATGCCATCCCCGCTTGTACCGCCATTCGATCCGTCATCCGGACCGCCGGCCATCACTATCTTTCCGCCGTTTGAATTAAACGTAGCGCCCGCGTCAGTAAATATAAAATCCCTGACGGTTCCGCCCTGGCTGTTGTCGCTATCAGCCCATAAAATAATATCCAGTGCGCCGGATGTGGAGGTGATGGATACGTTGGCAGCCACTTTGACAAAAGAGATGCTTGTAAAACTGAGTGACGCACCACTTCCGGTAGTCTTTGCAATATTATTGTTGATTGCTATCCCTCCCACGGTGTTGTCAAACACAACACTGGTTCCTGCATTCAGATAGCCGGTAATAACGCTGGTGTTAATATTGGCGGTGCCCGTAGCGGTAATTACTATCGGATTAGTACCGGCGGTGCTCCAGTTGGTGCCGGAAATGCCGGTTTGCCCGGTATTAGAGATAGTAAGGGTTTGTGCATTGACAATCGCAGAGAAACAGCATAAGAAAATAAGAAGCAAAAATGAGGTGCATAGTCGAAACGTGCAACTGCGCAAAAAGCCGGCAAGTAATTGTTTTTTCATGTGTTATTGGTTTATCAATGGTTAATAAAAAGTAAATATATTGTACCTGTGTTTTTTGTGATTGATATAGGTTAAACTATTTTCTATAGTAATGGTTTTTACTTTGGCGAAATTAAGGTTTGCACTTAGGTCTATGTTTTGACTGGTATAATAGCCGTTAACGGGTACGTGTATTTGTTAGAATAGCGCAGCATTAAAACAACAAAGAACAATAATTTTGCCTTCAACCAGAGTGAAGCCCAAACTGGTGTCCATGTATAAAAAATGATAAGCATCAGTAACCGCGTTTAGTATAATGATAGAGAAACATAAAAAAGCGAAAATGAATAAAACGCATCCGGGGG
>JACFNM010000629.1:989-1538 GCA_019454915.1 Chitinophagaceae bacterium | reverse complement strand
GTCATCAAATTGTTCCGGAACCTCAAGACGATAAGGCAAACGGCTGTCATTGGTTCCCAACTTTATCGTCACCACATCGGGTCGTGAATGGAGAGCTTTCTGATAAGCATCTGTGGCTGAATAACCGTTTGCAGGAATGACCGTTTTACCGCTTACGCCAAAGTTAAGCACTTCATATCCGTTGCCCAACAACTGCTGCAACTGCGCAGGATAGGATTCTTCTGTGGGGTGGCTTAACCGGACTCCCTGGGTAATACTATTTCCCACACAGGCAATACGAATTTTCTGCGCTGCGGAGACCCCAGGTACACCGGCAAGAAACAATAGAAGCAGAAACGGTTGCAGTAACCGGAAAATAAACACCATTCATTTCGGTTTCAGCTTTCTAAGATATCCCAAAATTATTAATCCACTGAAATTTCTATGTGCGGGCTTTGGCAGCATATAAATGTAAAAAACGAAATAGTCGAACGTCATCTCCGGGAGATGTATGCATACAGACTATAGATTCCGCTCTATTTCTCTTCCTGCGCACATCTGCTCCATGTG
>JACFNM010000629.1:0-979 GCA_019454915.1 Chitinophagaceae bacterium | reverse complement strand
TCAGCTTTCTAAGATATCCCAAAATTATTAATCTACTGAAATTTCTATGTTCAGGCCCGGGCAGTATACAAACATAAACAAACGAAAAAGTCAAACATTATTTCCGGGAGACGTATGCGTACAGACTATAGATTCCGCTCTATTTCTCTTCCTGCGCACATCTGCTCCATGTGCGGGAAAAACATCTCCCGCTGATATCGCAGATTTTCGCTGATAATGTTTCTGCGCACATCTGCTCCACATGCGGGAGAAATCACCTTTTGCGTGCTTCCGGAAAAATTATCCGGTTACAAAATCGTCCTGGTATCCGTCATAAAGACACGGGTACTCACCGTATAGGGATTACCGTGAACGTCCTTATATTTTAAATCCACATAAAATGCACGATAGCCTGATTGGGGCAATGCCTCTGTTATCTTAATTTTCTTCTTCCCCGAAATACGGGTATCATTACTGGTCCACTGATCATTGCGAAAATCCCTATCCTGTGAATCAGCATGCCACACAATCACATCCAGCAGTTCATCTTTGGTAGCCTTTATCTTCACCTTAACCCCCTTCTTCGAAACCGAAGTAGTCCAGTCACATTCGGGGTAAGCCGTATTCGTCACCGTGGTACCGAAGAACGCACTAAGCGCTTCAAAAGCGCTTTTCCCGTCGCCTAATCCATGACCCGCATTCGGCACATAATGCAACAGGTTCTTGCCAGGGATATCATTCAGGTAATTCTTCACGTTGTCCACCACCCAATACTCGTCATTGGTACCCATAAAGATCATCTTCGGCATCGTAAGAGACTGGCGATACGAATATGGATCAACCATGGTAGTGACCGCCATGCCGCTTTCCGTCTTTGCGCCTTGCGGTATACCAAGTCTGACATAATCTTCAATCTGAACGCTGTAATCGCCCAGGGCCTTAATTTGATAATCCAGGCTGACGGGCATATTCAGGATATCAATAACCATCGGCGCTTTTG
>JACFNM010000628.1:755-1541 GCA_019454915.1 Chitinophagaceae bacterium | reverse complement strand
GACAATGTTGTCATTATATCCGGTAGAGTTTCTTCCTATGGCATCTGTTTTTATATAATTGGCCAATCCGCTAACTTTCACCTTGTCATTGACATCATAATTCCCACTAAATAAAAAGTTATGTTTGTTTATTTTACTGTTGGGCATAATTCCTGACTGATCAAATTTGGTATAGGCAATGCGGTATGCGCCCCCTTCCAGTCCGTTTGAAATTGATATGGAATTTGAAAAAGTAACAGGCGTCTCAAAGAACTTAATTGCACCGTTTCTGGCAGGCATCCATGGCGTTTTCTTCATATAATTCGGAGAAGCCGGATCAAAAGCATCCCACTGATAAACCATAAGGTTCGGGTCAAAAGCCGGACCATAAGAACCGTCATCTACATAATTCGCAACCTGATCGTCAATCCCGTCTCCATCCACATCTTCATAAGTCCAAACATCTCCGTCATACCCCGCACCGTACTTGTCCTGGAAAGTCGCAAAGGTACTTTTATCAATAACACCAAATTGCGTATTCGAATTTAAGGTTACGCCCATTCCTTTTGCCTTACGTCCTTTTTTGGTTGTGATGATGATCACCCCGTTTGCCGCACGAGATCCATACAGAGCAGAAGCGGCAGCTCCTTTAAGCACGTTAACCGATTCGATATCGTCGGGATTAATGTCGGCCGCGGCATTTCCGTAGTCGTAATAATTACCGGAAGCTTGCGCTTGTGCGGCACTGTTGGTATTACGGTTACTGATAGGCACTCCGTCTATAACAAATAGTGCCTGGTTATCGCC
>JACFNM010000628.1:0-719 GCA_019454915.1 Chitinophagaceae bacterium | reverse complement strand
AACCTCCAAAGTTGTTGTTCCTTCTAATTTGAAGCCCGGATACTTTTCCGGATAGCGAATTGGTAAAGTTGTCTGTTTTCACCACAGCCAGATCTTCTCCGGCAACTTCCTGTGTGGCATACCCAAGTGATTGTTTTTCTCTGGATACACCCAAGGCCGTAACAACCACTTCCTGAAGTACAGCACCGGCTTTTAAAGTCACATCTATGGTGTTTGACGCACCTACTGTGATTTCACGGGTCTCAAACCCAACATAACTAAAAACCAGAATCTGCCCTTGTGACACCGCAATGGAATAATTCCCATCAAAATCAGATTGAGTACCTGTGGTGGTTCCTTTAATAATTATGTTAACTCCGGGGAGCGGGAGACCCGCATCGTCTGAAACTGTCCCGGAAACAGTTTTTTCTTGTGCAAAAGTGAATTGCACAAACACTAAAAGAAGTGTCAGAATTCCACTAACTTTTGTTTTCATAAGACTTGTTTATTTGAATTAGCATCTCAAATGTGGTGATAAAATCGAACAATTCCAACTAATCCGGATGCGATTTTCATAAAGAAGACAAAAGATTTGTGTTAAAACGTTAATTTAGACTTAACTCTAATATAGACTTTTAATTTTACCTTAACTGAAAATGAGAATAATAGAATGAGACCTTAACATTATTTTAATTGATATTAACGTAAAGAGCAAATGGTGTTAAATAATTGATAAGACA
>JACFNM010000627.1 GCA_019454915.1 Chitinophagaceae bacterium | reverse complement strand
CAACAGAAAGGAATCGGGGTGACAATTAACCAGTCTTTCAATGTTACCGACCCTTACGCGGGACCTGAATTCCAAAACGAATTTGGAGGGGGTACGGTCGGAGATTTCTTCACCGATGCAAGGGATCCCAATTATAAACCAACAGAACGCTGGACGACGAAAGTCTTCCCGACGGATCCCATTTCCGGGAAGCCCTATATTGACAGAGGTATTGGAAGGGAACTGGAGAATTGGGGACCAAGGATGTTAGGGCAGGACGTCATCAATTATGACGGAACGCCCACCAAATATTTACCTCAGCCAAACAATTTCTTAGACGTTTTTCAAACCGGTCTTGGATATAATACAAATGTGGCGATAGACGGGGGTACGGAAAAATCCACTTTCCGGTTGTCCTACAACAGGAATGAAGAAGAGGGAGTGGTAAGCAATAATAAATTCAATAAGAATGCTATTTACCTTAGGGTGACCCATAAGTTTACCAAATTCCTGGATGTGGATGTAAGCGCTGCTTATACGGATTTCAAAGGTAAAAACCCGCCCCGGCTTGGAGGCCTGGATGCTTTTGCCTCTTATAACTTTGGAAAGCTATATACCTGGATGCTTCCTAGAAACTATGATACAAAATACTGGTCGCAGAGAGAACATTATGTGAGCCAGTTCGGGGGCGTTCCCAATCCGGGTAATTCTGCAGAAACCAATCTTGCTCCTGAAACGAGGTTTTGGTTTACACTTTATGAAAACAATTACCTGCAGAATGAACAATTGCTGAGAGGACGCGTTGCCTTCACTCTTACGTTAACCGATTGGGCAAAGTTGATTTTGGAAGGGAATATCAATAATATTTACACCCGTACTGAAAATAAAGAATTAGGACAAGGGCAGAATTTCACCGGTGGTGCATATTCACTCGGTTTTCAGACCAAGGAAAGCAATATGCAGAAATGGATGCTGATGATGAATAAGAATATTACGCCGGATTTGTCTATCAGTGGCTATATAGGCGGGGAATCCCAAAAGTATAAAACTACATTTGAAAACAGTTCTACCAGCGGCGGGTTGAGTTATCCGGGTAATTATTATATTGCTAATTCGGTAAACCAGCCCACAACTTCTGCCGGCATAAGAAACAGGAGGAATTTTAATTCACTTTACGCCAGTGCGGATATTGGTTATAAGGACATGTTATTCCTGCAGGCAACCTGGCGTGGCGACTGGTCTTCTGCGTTGACCTATTCTGACGGAACGGGCAATAATTTTTATAATTATCCCGCTGCGAGTTTATCATGGATATTTAGCGAAACCTTTAAGAATAGCCTTCCTCTTTGGATTAGTTATGGTAAGTTGAGGGCTAATCTGGCAGCATTAGGCGGTGATACGGATCCCTTTAGGATTAATCCCGGATTTGCGTTCAGCGGTTATAGTACGGCTAACGGACAGACCGTTCCGTTGTCAACCTACAGTTCCGGTTCTGTTTTACAACCCAACTTAAAGCCTCAGCGGAAAATATCCAAAGAGATTGGAGCTGAATTGCGTTTTCTGGA
>JACFNM010000083.1 GCA_019454915.1 Chitinophagaceae bacterium | reverse complement strand
ATCCCGGCTGACCGCGTGTCCCCAGAAATGCTCCTTTTTGCCCTTTTCCATATTCTGATAAATAAAGCCCAGGTGATATTGCCCGTTCCGGTAGATGCCTCCGTTGGGATCGAACGGCATCCCTATTCCTTCGGGATTAGCAAAATGATAGATTGGACGATGCGGATCACGCATAATCAGTTGCCTCAACTTTCTGCTGCTGTTAATAGAAGCAGCGTCATCCTGTTTATCATATTGTCCGTAACAAAAACCGGATATAAGGAAACTTAGCAGAAGAACCGGCCACTTGTTCATGGTATATTATTTTGAGTGTATGTTGCTGGTTTATCGGGCGTTTATCGTTTTTATTCAGGAGTGGGTTTGCTTTTCCCTTGCATCATGACTAAACATGAATCTATACTCATCCGCACAAATTGGTGTAACAAATATAAATTAATCACGTTAGTACCGGCCGCAAATATTTCGACTTAGATTTTCCTGTTTTTGGGAGCACCGGTAACAAGGACGCGTACAAAAAGATAACAAGTCAAAGGGCTTTCTGCTGGTTACCCTCAATGAAAGAACCAGCGCCATAATGGCTCAAACTATCTATGGAAGCCTGCACGCGTCGCTACCTGGGCTTGTCACGGTTCGGGATACCTTAACAAGCATGATGAGATGAAATTTTCTTTATCTATAAAAGCAAATCGTTTATTGAGTTAGATAACTGAAAAACCTTCAACACGAACTCATCACCGCTTCAACATGGAAAAAATAAAAATCTGCCTACTGGTGTTCCCGGCAATGCTCTTTCTGCTTGCACAGCCTGCCTCGTCCCAGGAATCGTTTAATTTTTCAAAAGGCGGCAATGTTCACGAACAGGTTATCTATTCCTGGAATCATTACTATCGCGATTACTTTAATTCGGAAATTCAAAGGCGGCTTTTTAAGGATGGTGATGTGTATGTATTGTATGATGTACAAATGGGTGGACTACAATCATTTGTTGAGATGACAAGGAGATGCAAAGACCTGAAGCAAATTAATGAAGTGGTGGATATGCTCAACCCGATTTTTTCATCGTTACAGCCCATCTCTTCCCAAGACAGCAGTACGGGCTGGATTTGTACCGGCGGAAATATCTGCACCGCCTATAATTATGTCGGAAAAGAAGTACCGTTGTGTAGTTCGCAATTCCTGGGGCTGTTAGGCGCCGTTGCCACTACCATCGTTGAAACCATACCCGAAAAACAAAGGACGCCGGCTCAAAGAGCCTTTATCAGTCAAGCCTTCAATACCATGGCGGTCCAACTGAACCGATGGTTGTCTCCCGGCTATTTCAAAGCCATTCAAAGAAGGTTCTTCAGCACTCCGGCCGATACCCGGGACGGCAGCACGAGATTTTTTTTCTCCGACAAAGATCTCTGGCACCTCACCATACTATCGGACCTGGCAGAATTGCATACTTCAGGCGTACAACCCATCGCACAGGATGGACGGGCCGCCTTCCAAAGTTTACATAAAAAAAAAGAAGGTATCCGGCTGATATTCGATCTCTTCCTGGCCAGAACTACCCTTACTCAGTCCGCTAATGGTACCAGGGCAGATTTAGACAGGGGATTCTGGAAATACTTTTTTGATAACAGATATGCTCATTATGAAGGGACACAAAGCCCCGTTGTCTGGAAGAAAAATAACAATGATGAATGGCAGATGATAACCGTCGTCCCATGGGATAGCACCTATCTCTCGGACGATGCCGGCTGGGATATCAGTCACTCAAGAAGACTGGTGCCTGCCTTTGAGACCTTTGTAAGAAACCGGAACAACATCAAAAACATCTGGGGATATGACAACCCCGCCTTCGATCCGGTAGCGCTGCGTCAGGCTTATGCCAACCAGATAACAGAAAAAATCTGGAATGAAGATGATGAATACCCTCTGTTTTCAAATTACTGGAGCGGCGATAACGGCTGGTACCGGGTAGCCTATGCCAATCAAACAGGAAGACAATTTGCAGGGTACCCGCCCTATGGAATGAACAAGTCGATGCCGCTTGGCGGCTATCCGGTTTGGGGGGCATTCCATCCTGTTTTAAAAACCATCTTCAGGAATATCTTTAGTTTATCACAGTCAGAAGATAGCACAGCCAAATCATTTATGTCAAAATATTACCCCGGAGTATCGGCACGCAAAAACCGAAACAATGCCCATGGTCAAATCCATAATTTGTCCTTCCTTTCTGATTTGGTCGAAATCTCTCCGTAGAAGGTACTTACCCTTTACCACCTGGAAACACCTCATGAAACAAAAGGTACCCGAACTACAGCATCCGTCGGCAATGCCTTTCCGAATATGCCTGGCAGAAGTTTGAACTTCAGCTTTTGTAATTGCTAATCAGCAATTCCCTGATCTCACCTCTTTTAGCCGCATCCGCGTTTATCGTTCGTTTAGCTTTTACTCTCTTAATGTACACCGACTCATCCTTATATAAATCATCGAAGAAATTATCCTTCGGGTTTTCATTTTTAGGATCCGAGTTGCTCAAAAGCCAACGACACCCCTTAGCCGATAATCCATCACAAAATTCTTTTAAGGCTATCTGTTCATCATCTCCAAATACTTTCTGGGCATAAGCATTGAAAGAAGCCGTTTTACTAATCGGCCGGTAAGGCGGATCTATATAAAAGAAAGCCCTCCCGGAAGCGTGTTCCAGCGTTTTGCGATAATCACCGTTCAAAATAGTCACCTTCTGTAAAATGTTGCTATCTGCCAGTATGGTTTCCGGATCGCAAATCTTCGGCCGGCTATATTTCCCGAAAGGAACGTTAAACCGGTTTTGACTATTAACCCGGTACAAGCCGTTAAAACAGGTGCGATTCAGGAAAAGCAGTAAGGCGGTTTTATCTAATACACTTAATGCTCGGGAATTGAAGATTTCTCTTTTCTCCAAAAAGAAATTCCGCCTGTCCTCTTCTGATTTCAAGCCGTAATATTTATCCTGAATGACTTGTAATGTTTCGATCAGGAGCTGCGGGTGCTCTTTAACGACGCGGTAAGCATTCGCCAAGTCCGTATTGATATCATTGATGATCGCGTGCTGCACGTTGGGAAATTTTTGCAGGAACCAAAACAAAACAGCGCCGCTGCCGGCAAAAGGCTCCACATAAACCAGGGACTCCTTCCCTGCCAGGTCTCCGGGTAAAGCCGCCTCCACAGCAGGTATCAACTGACCCTTACCGCCCGCCCATTTTAAAAAAGGCTTCGCCTTCATCGCTTTGCTACGCTTTGTCATCTTTCAGCAACTTGAAACCGGGTTAACCCGTTAACAGAAGCTTGCAAGATAATTAAAAGTTTTACCAAGAATATGACAAACAGGTATCGCCGTCAGCGTCGTCCACCCGTCAATATCCATTTCGGTTATCCGGAGCAATCGCGCTTTCTGTTTTTTTGATCAATGCGATCGCACTAAAGCGGGTTCGTTCTTAACCAGCTTAACCCTATAGGGTGAAGAAAGCCATAGTTCAGGGCTGGCGGAGGCTTTCCATTGGGAAAGCGCCAGAAGAACAGCGCTGGAGAGTAAAACCAGGGCTGCCAGAAACAACATTTCTCTCAGGAAGGGTATAGGAATAAGTGCAATAGAAGCTATTCCCTGGATACCGAGTATCAGCTCGTTGAGCACCACCCCCGCAAAAAATCCCAAAGAAGCATTCCTTGCCAGTCTTGTTGGTTGCAATACACCTATTCGAAAAGCATAATAGATCATAAATAAACTGAAGACGCCTAACAGTACGAGGTGCAGATAAAATATAATGACCGGACGATAATCGAAAAGCAATGAACCGAGGGTGGGGATCATGGACAGCGCCTGCAAAACCAGCTTTAACGTCATGGCGATGGCGGCCGTAAACAAAAACAAGTTCATCCAGGAATGCGGATGTTCACCTTTGCTCCTCCACAATAATGGCCAGGCCTTTTCCACTAAAACTAACCAGGCGGTAAGTTGTACCAATAGGGCAATTGCTGTCACCAACTGCAGCCATCCCGGAAGTTTAGCCCAAAGGACGGACTGAAAAAATGCCGGAACAACCGTAATGGTAAATATAACAAAATACGGCTTCAGGTTAAAGAAGGTTTTCGGGAGCAGCGTGGTGATCAATGCCATGGTACCGAAAAAGAACCAGCCATTGTATTGGAAATGTAAATAATAATGAATCGAAGCGAGCGTCATCTCGTGGCTATTGCTTTTGGATGCCATTAAATAGGCAAGCGTGAAAGGCCCGACCACTGAAATTACATTAAAGATAAGGCCGGCTATCGCCCAGGGCTTAGCCGCATGACCGCGGGGCAGACACCTGCTGTCTTTGATAAAGGCGTAGGCATACGACACACCCACCAAAAGAGAGAGCGTTGAAAACGTTATCGAAATCGCCTTGTAACCCTGCATGCTGAATGCAATCAACATTCCGTAGGCGCTAATCAGGTTGGCGACGATCAGCCAGAAATACTTCTTTTGCTTCGCCGCAGAAATAAACGGCGATATAAGCATCGTCAGGGCGGTAAACAAAATATGCGTGACCCATCCGCTGAATGCAAAATGAGAGTGCGCATGCAACAGGTTATTTTGCACGAAGAACGGAAATTGGAAAGCGATCTTATAACGCATCGTCATTCCCCATAATGCCACCAAAGAAAGGTTGACTATACCCACCAGGAACCACTTCCTGCTGATAACTGCGTTCCTATCCAATTTCTATTATTTAAAAACCGTGTTAACGAAAGTACATCTTCTTCCTTAGGAGAGCGCCGCCCGGCCGTCATCATGTTGTCATGAAACCGTCATTTTTTTCTTCTACAGGATACCAGCTAATGGGCTTGTGCTTAGGCGGGAGGCTGCGTCTCCTCTATGCATCCATAGGCCTTATATTGTTGTTGCTGTTGCGAGCAGTTTCGCTTGCACCGGCTTCACCAAACATTAAAATCAGTAGTTCTTCAATTCCACATCAACGCTTTACGGTCGTCATTAACACTCCCTTCCACAACGATAATTTTACGGGCAACCGATCCTGGTCTATTCCAGTCCAAATTGTTTGGCTGCCATCTCCTGTATAGCCTGACCTATGGCGAGAGAGGCTGTTGCTGCCGGTGAAGGTGCATTTAGTACGTGAATGGCATTACCTCTCGCTTCTATCTTAAAGTCGTCAATCATGCTTCCTTCACGCGAAAGAGCCATCGCCCGCACTCCCGCGCGGCCGGGTTGGATGTCGGCGGAAGTTAAGGATGGGATCAATTTCTGCAGGCGTTTTAGAAAATACGCTTTCGAGAAAGCGCCCCGGTATTCATCTAATCCAAATCGCCAGTGTTTGGCAAAAAATTTCCAGGTGCCGCCATACGAAAATGCCGCCGCCGTATCCGCCAGGCTGAATGCGGTTTTATGATAGCCTTCCCGCTTGAATACAAATACGGCATTGGGTCCACACTCCACGCTGCCGTCCACCATACGGGTAAAATGAACGCCCAGAAAGGGAAACTGAGGATTGGGGACCGGGTAAATCAGGTTCCTGACTTTTTTTCTCCCTTCCTCACTCAGATCATAATAATCGCCGCGAAAGCCGACAATAGCGCTGTCGGTACCGGTGCCTTCTCTCCGGGCGATCCGGTCACTCTGCAGCCCGGCACAGGCGATAAGGTATTTTGCTTCAAAGTCTTGCTGATTGGTTTTGATAATCGTTTTGTTCCCCTCCTTTACAAAATCCTTTGCTTCCGTGTTCAGGAATACACGGCTTCCTTCAAATTTTTTCGCTAATAATTCTGCTAATTTTTCGGTGAGACCCACATAATCAATAATACCCGTGCATCCCACCCATATTCCCGCGATACCCTCACAATAAGGCTCTATGTCTTTAATTTCTTCAGCGGTTATCAACCGGATATCTTCCACACCATTGGCTATTCCATTCTGATATACCTTATTCATGTGTGCCAATTCACCTTCTTCAGTGGCGACAATTATTTTGCCACAGATATCATGGTTGATTCTATGCTCTTTTGCAAAGGCTACCAATTCTCTTCTGCCATCCACGCAGTTCTTTGCCTTGTATGATCCCGGTTTGTAATAAATTCCGGAATGGATAACTCCGGAATTCCTTCCTGTCTGATGGGCCGACACCCTGCTTTCTTTTTCCAAAACGGCTATTTTCAAATGCGGATAACGGCTATTTATTTTATACGCCGTTGCCAGCCCAACGCAACCTCCGCCAATTACAACGATATCAAATGATAATGCATCCATATATCACCCCCCTGGTTTTTTTAGAATGCAAAATTACCGGAGAAGAATCGTGTAGCAAAGAAGTAGTTTCTTTATTTGGACATAATCGGATGGAAATTTTAAATTTCTATTTTAAGCCTTCTATAGATACTTCAGCACCCTCATATTCGCTTCAATCACTTATTAGTACAATCATTCCATTTTTTTTATAATCCATTTCCAGAAAACCCTGGCCCAATTCGCGCACAACCACTCCTTCACGTTTTTGAATTTTCCATTTTTCAAATGGAAGTTTCAGCTTCGTCTTTCCTCCAATTTCAGAAACAATCTTCACCTCCGTCACTTTCCCATGTTCTTTCTTTGCGTCAACCAGGAAAGCGCCTTCTGCTCTTAATTTCCGAAACGAAATATCCTGCCAGCTTTCAGGTACCGCCGGCATAATTTCAATGAACCCGGCATAGCTCTGCAGCAGCATTTCCTGGATACCTGCCGCAAATGCAAAATTTCCTTCTAAGGTAAAAGGACGATAAGTCAATTTAGAAAAACCTGATTTGGTTTGATCGCCATTGACATGGAAGCTATTGGGCAGACAAAAAGCTTTCGCAAAAATTTCTAAGGCTTCGGCCGCCCCTTCCCCGTTCTTGGCCCTGGCCTGTATATTCCCTAACCACGAATAGGAATATCCGCACCAATAATCAGGCCCCACCTTTTTAAGCAGTTCGATTGTGTTTTTTATAATTTGCTGAGCGGGCTCACCGTCTTCCCATCTAATCAATCCCAACGGGTGAATGGCCATCATGTGAGAGAAGTGCCGGTGGGACACATTATAGGGTAGATCCGGAGCGAACTTGAGTTCATGGTTATCAGACAGCGCATAGTCGCCAAACTGTGACAGAATCTTTTTCCAGTGAGCGGACTCGTCTTCTAAGCCCAGAGCCTGTGCCATTTCAGCCGCGGCTGAAAAACTGAATTTCATCAACGCCAAATCATAATTGGTATTCTGATGAAACCAGGCGCTTATCCGGTTATCATTAATTTCAGGACTTGAGCTCATTGGTAATTTCCGAAATCCATGCTCATCTATAAACGTCAGGTTTTCCAAAAAGGTACAAACATCCTTCAACCACGGATAGGCTCTGTCTTTCAAAAATATCTGATCCGCGCTGTATTTCCACTGTAAATAATAATGGTGTGCCAGCCAGGACGAGACCGTGGGTGAAAGCGAGTACTGCACCCAGCCTCCCATTTCAGTGCCATCGAGGGTGGTAACCCCGGGTACCGCCAGTCCCTCTTTTCCAAAGAATAGTTTTGTATATCGCTTATAATTTTCTTTATGCTCATCCAAATGGTCGAGATAGCCCAGGGCCTCTTCCATATGGTTGCCGCTATAAGCGGGCCAATAACTCAACTGGGTATTCAGATCATGATGATAATCTCCTTTCCATGGCGGGATTCTGCCATTATCGGCAGTCCATACGGCCTGCAGGGAGATAGGCGGGGCGCCCCGTCTTGCGGTGGCGCCGAATTTGTACTGTTCCAAATACCATTGCTTCTCTAAACGTTCATCAGGGATTTGAATCGCTGATTTGCTCCAAAAACTCTTCCACCAGTTTATGTGTTCTTTCCGTGCAGCGGCCCATCCTTTTCGTACACTATTTTTAACCGTCTGAGTAGCCGGCTCCTCGTCACTTTTCCCCGGATAATGCGAGGATATACTCCATGCGCCTTCAATGGTGGTGGCGTTTATCTTTTTCCACTGAACATAAATTTCATATTGGAAACCTCCCCAACCCTCCTGTCTGTATGTGATACTGTTATCTGCCGTCTGCACAGCGCCCTGTTTGTATCCTAACCGTACAAGATCATCACCAACTACGGAATTAACCTCGCCTCCTTCTTTTATATCGGCTTCGTAGGGAGGTGCCACTAACCGGGGTATAATGTCCAATGGAACGTTCTCAAAACGAAACCAACCCACCGGTTGCGTGGCATGAATAAAAGTTTGCAACTTCATGCCATTCGTCCATAGAATTTCGCTGAGTGCATTTGATAAAATAAGTCGTACGGATTTCACACCCACTTCCGGAGGAATATTAAATTCCAAAGCACCTGCGGGGATTTTTGAGGGCGCCGGTTGCTTGTCGTAAGGTTCGTCAAAGTATTCCTGTACGGGTTTGTAATTATTTTTATCTACCTGCTCCTTTATCCACTGGTAGGAAAATTCCTTTCTGTGCAATCCTTTCATAGGCCGCATATCCCATATATCCGACCGGTCTAACGAAAAACGTAAGCGACCATCCTTCTGCCAGATGAGCGCTCCGAGGGTAGCATTCCCAAGCGGGATCGCTTCATCCCAGGTAGTAGCGAGTTTATCAAAAACAAGATCGTGACGGGGCAACGGCTGGGCGCTTACAAAAAGGGGAGCCGACAAAAACCATAGAATAATCAAGTACCTGTTCATCAGAAAAAAATTTCATTTAATTGTCAGTCGCGTTCAAGTTAGCAAACAATTTTCGCAATTATTCAATTTGTCGCTCTTGTGTCCAATCAATTTGGTCCGATAGAGTATCAGCCCCTGGTTTTGATCAAAATCTTCCATTGGGCGTGGTTGGGGCGTGTAGATGGGAGCAGGCGGGTTTTGCCAGATGGAAGTATAAGGATGTGGGAAAATGGGAGGAATGGATATTGCTTTTACAGGTTGAGGCATTTCCGGAATCGGGTAAGAAACATAGTTGCTTATCAGTCTGCCCTATGGAAATAGATGATCCGATAATAAAAGCCAGGACGAAAAAGATTCCTTTTTGTACATTCATGGCGAGAAGAATGTATTTCAGTCGTATGTCTATTTTTATATGGTATGTTACAGTCGCAGGGAAAAACAAGCCCATGGCTCAGAGAACTGCTCTACAGGAAAGCCTCTCCACGGCTAACGATGATATTAAATCGTCCCGACAGCTTTCACTATCAGCTTATTTACACAAAAATTGACCGGGACAAAAAAAATGTTCCATCCTTCCATCATCATTATCTGATGGTGGATAGGGAGCAATATTTCAACCCGGCATCAACCGTTAAAATGCCGGTGGCCTTTCTCGCTCTTGAAAAATTAAACCAAATTAAAGTGGCAGGTGTTGATAAAAATACACCCATGCTTACCGATAGTAATTATAGTGCTCAGACTTCCGCTCAGAATGACTTTTCTGCTGAAAACAAGCTGCCTTCTGTAGGGCACTATATCCGGAAGATATTTTTAGTGAGCGACAACGATGCGTATAACCGGCTCTATGAATTTGTGGGGCAAAAGACAATCAATGAACGCCTCTGGCAGATGGGATATAAAGACGTTCGAATAACCCGCCGTTTTGTAAAGGCCACGGATGAGGAGAACAGGCATACCAATCCCATCCGGTTTGTAGACGCAAAAAATAAACTATCGTTTTTTGTATCAATACATGTCTGAGTTACCCCGGGAAAGTTCATTCCCGAAATATGATACGGAAAAATTCTTTGACAGCTACACCAAGTTTTTCTTTTTCAGGGCCGGGAAGCAAAAGATACCCAACCATATTCGTGTGTTCAATAAAGCAGGCTGGAGCTATGGTTTCCTGACAGATATCGCTTATATCGTAGATTTTAAAAACAACCTGGAGTTCATGCTTTCCGGAAATATTTATGTAAACAGCGACGGCATACTGAATGACGACACATACGATTATGATGATCCCGGATACCCTTTCTTCAATGAAGTAGGGAATATCATCTACGAATATGAACTCAGGAGAATGAGAAAACACGAACCCGATCTGAGTAAGTTTAAATTGCAATATGATTGAACATCGGTACGGATAACGATAACCCATAGCCTTCGTTAGAAATTCACAACTATCTTTATGCTAATAGGCAATGTAGTCGGAATTTTCAGGATTTCATTTATACCGCTAACAATCCCTTGTACTTTCTTTGACAGGGTGAAAGGGCCATCTTTACCAGGCACAAAATATTTCCTGTGAAACCCAGCCCGTAATGGCTTTATTTCGGCAACATGTACATATCCTACGGCTATCCGGTCGTCCGTCAGCCCGGTTAATTGACAAAACGCTTTCAAACCTTTAGAAGCCTGAAAACCAACCCTCTGTTATTTCCCACCGATCACATAACGCGCCGATATCCCAAAATCATAGGGATGAAATGTATCCTGATTTCCCGGGTGAGCGAAAAATACGGTTGGCCGGTAATCTGCAGTCAGGTTCAGTGGGATAAGATTAAACTTATAATCTATCCCTCCCGTAGGATAAATTCCAAAACCAAAGCCTCTGTAGTTATTTTTACCGGAAAATGAGTTATACATCACCGCTCCTCCGCCAACAAACCACCTTAATCCACTAACAGCCATATCAAAATGATGTTGATAAGTTCCTGATACCGATAGACTAAACGGATGATACCGGTCATCATCCCCACCAGATCGCTTGCTTCCCCCGCCGGCATTTATTTCTATCGCACCGGCGTTACTGACAAAATCCTTATATGAAAATGAAAAGATATTATAATAAGAATCAGGCGTAGCGAGACGTACACCGATGGCATTCTTATAATCTCCCTGTGATTTAGCAACAAAGCTAAGACCCGTCAATATAAGAGTCATGCTTAATAGTCTTTTTATCATAATAATTTTCAATTTGATTGCGCAAAGATAGGCTCGAAAGAGTGATCATCTAAACTATCCGGATATATACAACGGCATTTAAATAGTTGTTAACATAAGTTTTCAGTAAGTCCCAACAATTCGTCACAACCGGCTGGAAACCGATCCCGTCATAAAGTATTATTCTTATTATATTTGACGGGTTATGAAAAATAAGCGCCTCTTTGGCTGGCCAAATATCTGGATCGTGGTAGTGCTGTTGTTCGGTGCAACTCAGTCAACGCCCGCTCAAACCGAATCCGGCAGGTTCAACCGGGAGCCATTCTATGCCGCTTTTATCAGCGAAGACACCGTGGCGATTCAAAAGCAATTAAAAACCATCCTGCATAGCAATTTCAACTATAAGGGGGCTTATGCCGGGGCGCTTATCATGAAGAAAGCGGGACTCATCAAAGGAGCATCCCGTAAGCTTAAGGAGTTTAAGAGCGGAAAAGAAAAACTTGAAGAGGCTATCCGCGAACACGACGACGTTGAGTTCCGGTTTTTACGACTGGTTATACAGGAAAAAGCGCCAAAGGTGCTTGGATACCATAAACAACTGGAGGAAGACCGGAATTATCTTATCGCCCATTTTCAGTCGGGTCCGGTGGAACTCCGGAAAATTATTTTAGATTACAGTAAATCTTCTTCAGTATTGTCCCCGGGAGATTTCTAAAAGTATTAAGAATGAGTAAAAAGGTATTAGCTGTTTATTTTACCCAATCCGGACAAATGGAAGATATCATCAGTCATTTTACGGAACCCCTTTTATCTTCTCCTGAAATAACACTGGAGAAATTGCGTATCCGTCCCGCAGCGGCATATCCTTTTCCCTGGACTACCCCCACTTTTTTTAACGTAATGCCGGAAAGCGTCACAACGACTCCCGTTGAACTGGAGCCTCTGGTCTTCAAAGAAGTGCGCTATGACCTTATTATTATTGGCTACCAACCCTGGTTTTTATCGCCCAGCATACCCATCAACTCTGTTCTTCAACATCCGGACTTTAAAGCGAGGCTCAAAAACACACCGGTGATTACGATTAGCGGCTGCAGGAACATGTGGATCAACGCGCAGGAGAAAATAAAGAAATTACTCAGCGCATCTTCTGCCAACCTCGTGGGCAATATTGCCCTGGTTGACCGGCACAACAACTACGCCAGCCTCGTCACCATTTTTTACTGGATGCTAACCGGAAAAAAAGACCGGAAATGGGGTATTTTTCCCAGGCCGGGAGTCTCGGATAAGGACATTGAAGGCGCTGCTGTTTTCGGAGAAACGGTCAAAAAGCATTTTGAAAATAACGCCCTGGATACGCTGCAACCCGCATTGATTGCGCAGCAGGCGGTTAACATTCAATACTCCCTCATGTTCATAGAACGAAAAGCCGGGAAAATTTTCTCAATATGGTCCAAAATTATTCATGGTAGTAAAAAAAGAAAGACCCTGCTGGTGGCATTCAAATATTATCTTCTCATTGCATTGTGCGTTGCTGCCCCTATCATCCTGCTGGTTGACGCCATTTTTTTCAAACCTTTTTTAGGAAAACGAATCAGAAATCAGGTAGAATATTACCAAAGTGTCAGATCTTTGTGAGTTCTCAAAGTTAACAGCCATTCGTATTATTGAATAAAACTCTATTTTTGATTTTCATATTGTAAGAAAATGTCATTGAAGGAAGTCTATATTACGAGAACAGCGAGTTTTTTTCCAAACAGTCCCGTTTCGAATGATGAAATGGAGGAGTTTTTGGGATATATAAATGATAAACCATCCAAATCAAAACGTATTGTCTTAAGAAACAACGGTATTACCAATCGCTATTATGCCTTAGAAAAAGGAGGTAAAGTCACCCATACAAATGCTGAAATGACGGCCCAGGCCATCAGGACACTATTTAATGGCACACCGCAAAATCTGCAATCCCTGCAGTTGCTTTCCTGCGGTACGTCTTCTCCCGACCAGATGATGCCTTCTCACGGGGTGATGGTACACGGTTATCTGCCCGAAACAAAAGCCATAGAAGTAGTATCTCCTGCCGGTGTTTGTTGCGCAGGCATGCACGCATTAAAATACGCTTTCCTGGCGATTAAGTCGGACGACGTGGAAAACGCGGTGGCTACCGGCTCGGAAAGATTTTCAGCCTCGCTTCGTGCCGAATTGTTTGAGGACGAAGTAATGAAACTAAAAGAACTCGAAGCCAATCCTTATATCAGCTTTGAAAAGGATTTTCTTCGCTGGATGCTTTCAGACGGAGCCTCTGCATTCTTTCTGTCGGATAAGAAGAACGAAGAGGATATTTCTTTACGCGTTGAATGGCTGGAAGGCGTTTCCTATGCGCAGGAAATGGAAGCCTGCATGTACATGGGAAGTGAAAAAATGGAAGACGGGTCGCTCAAAAGTTTTCTTGAATATTCGCCCGATGAACTGGTAGATCAGTCCATCCTGAGCATCAAGCAGGACGTAAAATTGCTGAGCGAATACATCGTGCCTTTGGGCGGGATCAGGCTGAAGGAATTATTTGATGCAAAGGGACTGACTCCTGATGACATAGATTATTTTCTTCCGCACATGTCGAGTAATTTCTTCAAGAGTAAAATCTATGAGCGACTCGAATACAATGGCATGAAGATACCCTATGAAAAATGGTTTGTCAATCTGAGTACGGTGGGCAATGTGGGCGCTGCTTCCGTTTACCTGATGGTGGACGAATTGTTTCACAGCGGCCGTCTCAAAAAGGGAGACAAAATATTATTACTCGTTCCGGAAAGCTCGCGGTTTTCCTATATGTACGGTCTGTTGACCGTGGTGTAATTCATTTTAACAGAAAAGGAGCAAAATATGAAAAGAGAAGATATCCCTCAGGATCCCGGCGCCCTGGGCCGAGTAACCAGGG
>JACFNM010000626.1 GCA_019454915.1 Chitinophagaceae bacterium | reverse complement strand
AGCCCGCCTGAAAAATTTCATTTGGCAAATATAGAGTTAAAATAAAGAAATAGATATGCCGGCCGGTTGTTAAACCCAAATTTTGCGGTTGACCTGCAAAACAACTAAGAAAGACTAATGCCCGAATCAATGATTCTCGCAGATCCTTTCCGCGTGCCGCATAAAAGGGAGTGTCATCAAGGCCTTATCATCTTCGTTGGCGGCATTACGCTACTGTAACATGTGAAAGCCAGGAGTCTTTCACATGACCATTAGCGAAATCGGGGTTACCGGGGTGCCTCTCACAAAAGCTAACACACTTTGCAGTAGCCTTAACGGCTAGTGCAAAATCCCCGGTTAAATGACAGAGGAGAAAAAGAAAAATACTAACTTCGTGCGGTCGCATGAGGTATATTCTATACATACTGTTGGGTTATTTAGTCTATCGTTTTGTAACCGGTTTTTTGTTTCCGGTGGTGAAGACGGGTCAGCAGATCAAGAAACAGTTTGATGAAATGCAGCAACGTATGCAGGATGCCAATATGCAGCCTCCCCCCGGTAACCCTTCTTCAGAATCTCCCCGGCCTTCCGGCAAGTCTCAGGCAGGAGAGTATATTGATTTTGAAGAAATAACTTAGATTTGCACCCCACTTCATTTTTATAAAATACTACAATGGCAGATCAATTATTCGATTTTGGATTGATTGGGTTGGGCGTGATGGGCCGCAACCTGTTGTTAAATATGGCGGACCACGGTTTTGCTGTGATAGGCTATAACAGAAGCCCTCAAAAAGTTACGGATTTAGAAAACGAAATAACACCGGGAACCACTGTAAAGGGGACTTCCGACCTTAAACTATTCGTAAATTCTCTCAAGTCGCCACGGAGAATTACGATGCTGGTGCAGGCCGGCAAACCGGTAGACGATGTACTGAACGAACTGATTCCCCTGTTGAGCAAGGGAGATATCATCATTGACGGAGGCAACTCTCATTATACGGATACGCTGCGCCGCGTGCAATATATGCAGGAGAAGGGATTTCATTTTATGGGTATGGGTGTATCCGGGGGTGAAGAAGGAGCACGGCGGGGCCCCAGTATTATGCCTGGCGGTGATCCCGAAGCCTATCCTCACGTGAAGCCTATGCTGGAAGCCGTGTCGGCGAAGGTGAACGGCGAGCCTTGTGTGGCGCATTTGGGCAAGGGAGCGGCCGGTCACTATGTGAAGATGGTGCATAATGGTATTGAATATGGTATCATGCAGCTCATCAGCGAGGTATATGACGTGCTGCATCGGGGTTATGGGTTAACCAACGACGAGCTGCACCAGGTGTTTAAAGAATGGAACGACGGAGAATTACAATCATTTTTAGTTGAAATAACAAGGGATATCTTCCCGAAGGTGGATGATAAGACAGGAAACCGGCTGGTGGATATGATCTTAGATAAAGCCGGCTCTAAAGGTACCGGTAAGTGGACTTCCCAGGACGCGATGGATTTGGGTATATCGATCCCCACTATTGATATTGCCGTAAGCATGCGTAATCTCTCCGCCCTTAAGCAGG
>JACFNM010000625.1 GCA_019454915.1 Chitinophagaceae bacterium | reverse complement strand
AGCTTATACCAAGACAATACGCGTAATCAGTTACTGGATATCACCACACCCGTTGAGTCGGGCGTGAATACCATCTTTATTAATGCCGGTAATATTCGTAACCGGGGAATTGAGATTGCCGTGGACGCTACGCCTGTCAGGTCAAAGTCCTTTAGCTGGAACACCGCGCTTAATTACGCGGTTAATCGTAATATGATTGTAGAGCTTTACCCCGGAAGAACGGAGTTCAACCTGGGCGCTAACATTGGTGAAATTAGCACCTGGGCAGTCGTTGGTAAATCATATGGAACACTGCGGACTACGATTCATTCTACCGCGTTTCAGGCTACGGATGCAAACGGGAAGCCGGTGGACGATCCACGCAATGGACTACCCATACTTCAGTGGCGTAGTGATTCAAGGACGGCTTTCCCCAACCGTAGTAACGTATGGCAGGATGTGGGTGATATCAATGCCAGGTTCCGTGCCGGCTGGGATAATACATTCAATTACAGGAATCTCAGCCTGAATGTATTGTTAGATGCTAAAATTGGAGGTGATTTTGTTTCACTTGGTTATCGCTACGGAACGCATACCGGTGTGCTGCCGAATTCACTGCAGGGAAGAGATGCTGAGCATGGCGGTATCCAATGGACTTCTCAATATGCCAATGATGGCGGTACCTATGATGATGGCATCATTCCTGTGGGTGTTTTTGCACCCGGACAAATTGTTGAGAAACCAGGGGGCGGAACTGCTGACGTTGGTGGGATGACTTATCAGGAGGCTTATGATAAAGGGTTGGTAGAGCCTTCTCATTTACCTCAGTTCTTTTATCGTTATGGTTCTTCTTCTACGGGAGTAGCTGACTTTTGGATATTTAAAAATTCGTGGGTTTCTCTGAGGCAGGTCGCATTGTCTTATCGGATACCGGCAAAGGTTTATGAAAGACTTAAATTGAATTCTTTGTCTGTATCAGTAGTAGGTCGTGATCTTCTGTATTTGTATAATTCACTGCCTTATAACTTCAATCCGGCATCCAATAACTCTAATAACACGGCATACTCTGGTGAAGAGGGATTTCTTCCCATGATGCGCTCTTTTATATTTACACTTAGAGCAGGATTTTAATGAAACCAATTTCTAATTATTCAATTTTTCAAGTCATGAAAATTGTATCTAAATATATTGCATTACTGGGGCTGATTATTGTAGTTACTACCTCATGCGAAAAACAATTTGGAGAAATTAATACAGACCCCACGGTGGTATCTGCACCCGATATAAAGTACCTGTTAAGTTATTCCCAGGAAAAATTGATGACTTATAATGGTGGTGAATGGATTTGGGAAGGCATGGAGCAGTTGTTCCGTTTCACGCAGCACGTTACGTCCAGTCCCTATGAAGTAACAGGAAATGTTAACGGGCGATATGGTGTCTATTATTCCCAGATTTTACCGAATTTGTTTGAGATCAGGAGACAGATTGCCACGTATCCTGATAAGGATAACTATCAGAAAATGGATGCAGTCACCTATATCGTTCAGATTTTACACGGTATTAAGGTAACG
>JACFNM010000082.1 GCA_019454915.1 Chitinophagaceae bacterium | reverse complement strand
CAGGAAGCGTTCATCCGCATTTGCCCCCGTCAGGCTCAACAACCCTTCAAACTGGATGTGCTTGCTCATATCCGGGTTCTTCTGATTAATCTTACGCCCTGCAGCATACTGGCTGGCAAATTCAATGGGGCTTAACCAGGTACCTAAGAAATCGGCATCCAAACTCACTATTACCTTCGCCTTGTCAAAATGATAGGTGGGAATTACCCGCTTACCGTAAGAAATTTCATTCGCCTCAAGCATGCCGCTGTAGGATACTGCATCATACTGCACGTGCCTGCTTCCCGGATATTTCTCTAAAAAGGCGGAAATAATTTCGCGCGTGGTAGGAGAATTGAGCGTGGAGGTGAGCAATACTATTTTTGAACCGGACAAATCACCGGTAATCTTTTTGTCTAAATCGTCAAACGAGGGCAATTCTTTCAACTCTCCCTGTACGATTTCCACCGGGTAACGTAGTCTTCCGGTATCATACAAATCAAGCACGGCAGCCTGTACCCTGGCAGAAGTGCCTTCTCCTTTGGAGTTAAGATAAGAAAGCGCATTCCCGTCTAACTTGATGGGTCTGCCATCTCTTACTTTCGCAATGATGGGAACCACATCACCTTCTGCCACATAAGTGGTGGCATAATACTGCGCCACGCCGGGGGTTAAATTTTCCGGTTGATTTAAATAAGGGATGCTTTTTATCACGGGCGTTTCACAACTTGCAGCTAAAGTAGCGGCAGCCGTGCTGAAACCCAGGTATTTTAAAAAATCCCTACGTGGTGCTTTGGCATTCAAAATGGTCTTTCCATCTTCCTTAAAGGGTAAATCTTCCTGAAACTCGTCCTTTACCAATTTCCGGTAACCTTCGGTATTGTTTAATTCACCCAGGTTCTGCCAGTATTTTTTTTGACTCATATTTCTAAGTCCAACAGGAGCTTTTAGATTCCGGAATCCTTCTAGCCAAATTGCGACGATTACGATCCTTCCGGAGAACGGTTATTAAATAAATATTATAATTCGATTAATGTTAAAAATTCAATGAGCATAAAAAATCACAAAAAACAAATTTTTTGTGAGGAATCATTTTCACATTAATAATGACATTTCTGACATTCAATCCCGCCGATCATCTCTACCGTCACGCTATCAATCTTTTTATTTTTTATGTCATCGTGAAATTTTTCGTAAATGCTGTAAAACTTGTTATCCGTAAACTGAACCTTCGTATTGCGGTGACAGTTTACGCACCAGCCCATGCTCAACTCGGCAAACTGGTACACTTCATCCATTTCGGTAATATTTCCGTGACAGGTCTGGCATTGTTGCTGCCCTACGACCACGTGTTGGGAATGGTTAAAATATACATGGTCCGGCAGGTTATGAACTCGTGTCCATTCTATAGGCTTCCCTTCTCCGGTGTATTGTTTTTTGTCGGGATCCCACCCAGCATAGGAATATAGTTTTTGAATTTCCGCAGTACCATCCACCTTAGAACCATCCGTGCGAAATAATTCCGGTCCCTGTGTATACTCATTAATGGCCATGTGACAATTCATACACACATTCACCGCCGGAATATTAGCGGATTTCCCTTCCTGTGCACCTCCATGGCAATACAAACAACTGATCTGATTAATGCCCGCATGTACCTGGTGAGAGTAGAAAATGGGTTGTTCGGGTTCATAGTTCTGATGAAGTCCCAGTCCAACTGCTCCCTGTATGGTATAATATCCGCCTACCAGAAACAGAGCAATGATACCAAGGGCTATATATAATTTGTTCCTGTAAAAAGGCACCGGTTCTACTGATTCCGCCCCTTCTTTATCGTCAGACATTCTCCTCAGCCTACTGTTTATCTGTAAAAGGGTAAGCGCAATGATCGCCAGCACCAGTGTTAAAATACCATATAATAAAGTGTTATCCGTTTTAGGCGCCGGGGCAGCAGCTTCACCACCGGCAGGTTTGGCGCCCCCACCGGGTCCTGCAGCGAAGGTGGTGTTCACATAATCCACTATTGCATCAATATCGCCTTCACTAAGGTCGGCGAACCCGGGCATCAGTATCCCATTATGCGAATCTTTTAAACCCTTGGTATAGGGATCATTTTCCATAAACGCTGCCGGATTGTGAATCCAGGCATATAATTTCTTCCTATCGCTCCACGGACCCCGTTCTTCCATTCCCCCTAATGCCGGTCCGGTGGAATTTTTAAATACCTGATGACAAGCGGCACACTTCGCATTAAACAGTGCTTTACCATCCTGAGCATTGGCGTTTAGCGCCAAAAAAAGTAGAGAAAAAGTAAGGGTCGTTCCAAATAATATTTTCATTACAACAGTAGATCGTAGGTAACTCATTATATTTCCGGAGTTTGTATTGAAGTGAAGATTCCGTACGAGTGCAAAAATAGGCTAACACATTGATAAAATATTAACATTTTGTAAAAAAAATTTTTCCTTGCCCATATTGCATTACAGCCGATTTGATGAGATGGATATTAATTTTTGTCATGTTTGTGTAATCTCTTTTATGCAACGATTTTAGCAGCTCAAAACTATGGCTGTCTGCTTTTTTTTGAGCATCTTGCAGTCCGTCATGCTAAAACAACTTCAAAAGAAATGGGCAGTGGGAACTACGCAGTTCATACTCATTCTCTGTGTATTCGCCATCACCGGAACAACAACCGCGTGGATATCGAAAGCTATTATCTCCTGGGTGGGATTTGATGAAAATACGTTTTGGCTCTGGAAACTGTTATTGAGATTATCCGTCCTGATCTTTGGATATCAACTCATTTTATTACCCGTAGCTTTGCTGTTCGGGCAGTTTTCATTTTTTTGGAAATATGAGAAAAAGATACTGAAATGGTTCGGTATAAAATTTCAGGAGCCGGACAGGAAAACCTTAAAAACGAACGCCGCCTTATAATTCAGCTATGGAGAAAGAGCCATCTTCATCCAACACAAACCGACCGCCGGACGGCGTTCCAATCGCTATTTTCGCATCCGGCGCAGGTAGTAATGCACAACAGATTATCAACTACTTCAAGAATGACCCAACCATCAGTATAGCGTTGATTGTCAGTAATAAACCGGAAGCGGGAGTCCTGAAGATTGCCGGTGAAGAGGCTATCCCCTCTCTCATAATAGAAAAAGAAGCTTTTTTTCGGGGAGACGGATACGTCAAGGAACTCCAAAACAGAAATATTGAGTGGATTATCCTCGCAGGGTTTCTCTGGAAAATACCACTTTCTTTGATAAAAGCCTTCCCCGGAAAAATTATCAATATTCATCCCGCCCTGTTGCCCAAATATGGCGGTAAGGGGATGTATGGACATTTTGTACATGAAGCGGTAATTGCTGCCGGAGAGAAAGAAAGCGGCATTACCATCCACTTTGTTGATGAACAATACGACCATGGCCAATCCATTTTTCAATCTACCTGTTCCGTTGATCAGGAAGACACGGCGGAATCACTCGCGAAAAAAGTGCAGACGCTGGAACATCGCCACTACCCCGAGGTAATCGAAAAACTGATAAAGAAGACGCAAATCTGATGAAGCTATTCTTCCTCTATCATAAAGGTGACGGGCTGTTTTTTAATTGACGTTACGCTGATGCCATTTTGCCTGGCAGGAATCCAGGCAGGGATATTCTTAACCGCCTTCACCATCAACTCTGCAAACAGGGTACCCTGCATGGTCAGGGCCTGTACATCAGAAAGGTTTCCTTCTTCGCTAACAATGAACTGCAGTACGCAGGTCCCCGTTTCTCCTGTTGCCTGTAAACTGTCAATATGTTCGTTTACCACCTTGGTTATGAACTTAGCCCATCCGGGATCTCCCCCCGGGAACTCCGCTTCTTTTTCAACCTGTTCAAAAACGATATCGCGCTTGAGTGGTTGTCCAATCACTACTTTCTCACTGGTTGATGAATTCGCCTTTGTATATATTTCAACTACACCATTTCTTCCTTTCTCTCCATATTTATGGATGGCTGTTCCGTCTTTCAAAACAGTAACGCTCTCAATTGTATTGGGATCTATTTCGTTGACGTTAAAATATTCCCCCATCTCTTTCCCATCCACCACATACAGCACATTAGCAGGCAATTTCGTTGGAGGTAAGACCACCATTTCATCAGGCAAAGCGATTTTACTTTTCAACGCCTCTTCCCGGCTCATCTTCCGTGCCCGGCTATCCTCATAAATAACAATCACCTCTCCGTTTTTCGTAACGTCTACCGATTTTATTTTGTGAGGCAGGGAATCCGCATCCACGGGGTAATTGATTGAGCCGTTAATCATGTATGGATACTTTGACGCCAATTCAATCATTGGAAGAGGACCAACAGGCTTCACCTTAATTATATTCCTTATTTCCAATTCATTGGACGCCTGCTTATTAAAGGTGAACCCCACAAACAACAGCGTAAGCAACGGCAGCACGAGAAGACGACTGATGTAATTCACTCTGGGGTTTTGCATTTTAGTCAGCATAAAAATTCTTCTTTTAATGGATGATGAAAAAAAATGGTTGGATAATGCGGAATGATACTGAGGATAAGCCGCCTGAAGTATCATATTAGCAAGGCTCTCCGTATCCTGATCATCCACCGCCTTCCGGTCGGCAATGAATTCATGAATCAAACCTAATTCACGCCGTATCAGCCAAAAAAACGGGTTGCACCAGAAAGGCGCCAGCACAAGGCTGACAAACAATTTGTCCAGGCTATGCCGCTCTTCTATATGCGATAACTCATGTTTTAGGATTTTCTGACCCGATTCCGATTCGAGATTTATTTTAGCATTCCAGAAAATATTATTGAAAAAAGAAAAAGGTGTTCCCTTCCACTCCGTCAGAAACAACCGAATCCCCTGAACATAATGTGGCGTTCCTCTCCTGATAAATTGAAGCAATCTGACCAGGCCGTAAAGCAATGAGCATAAAATAACTCCGCTAATCGTCCAGTAAACCAATAGAATCATTGCTTCACGGGTGAAAAAAGAATGTATCCCCTTTCTCGCCACTATCACCACCTCATTACCCACACTCACGCTATTCAACAATTTAATTACCTCATCTGCGTCTAAAGTAGCCGCAGACGATAGAGGCACTCTGATCAGGGGAAAGCACAGACTGATGAGCACAGTACCCAACAGGTAGAAACGGTTCCAGCTGTGAAACAACCTGTCCTTTAATACCAGAAGATAGTACAGGTATAAAATACCGGAACAAAAGGCTACTTTTAACACATAGAAAGCAACGGCAGGCATAACAAAATCGTTTAGACGATTTAAGAGATAATTTTATTTTCCCTTCTTTTTCAATGTTTTGAGCAGTAACTCAAGGTCTTCAATACTCAGGTTGTTTTCCTTTACCATAAACGAAACCGCATTACTGAAAGAGCCTTCGAAATAGCCCTTTACGATATTCTTCATGGTGGTTTTTGAATAGGCTTCCTTACTGATGAGCGGGTAATACCGGTGCGTACGCCCAAACACTTCGATTCCGACAAAGCCCTTTTCTGTCAAAATCTTCAATATTGTAGCCACGGTATTCTGATGCGGCTTTGGTTCAAGAAGCGCGTCCACCAAATCGCGCAGGAAAGCAGCTTCCAACTTCCATAAACACTGCATAATCTGTTCCTCCGCCTTTGTCAAATTTCTGATTGTTGCCATAATCTTTATTTCTGAAAACAAAGGTAAAACTACTTTTATAGTTGTGCAACTATTTTATTAGTTAATTTTCAAAAAGGCTCTTAATTCCTGTTAATCCAATTTGAAGTCCCACACAGAAAATGAGGAAAGCGATAAAACGGTCGGCGATGGTTTGTCCTGTTGTTCCTAATCTTTTTACCAACCGGCTGGTATTGCGGTAAAAAAGATAAACCAGGAAACACATCATGATGATAGAAATAATCATTGCGGACGTATTCACGAGATAATTTTTCCAATGCGTATTGGCGCTGTGGGCGCTCAGCGTAAAGAGAACCGAAATAGTACCCGCGCCTGTCGTAATCGGAAAGGTGATCGGATAAAAAAGTTTGGCGTGAACGCTTTCATAGGAATCGCCCTGGTCTTCGTCGAGGTTGCTTTTGTCCGCCATCACCTTCGGCTTAGACGAAAGGGACTCCCAGCCGATCTTACAGATAATAATACCTCCGGCCAACTGAACTATCGGAATGGAAATGCCAAACAGCTCCAATATCCAGTGTCCGACGAACAAGGATACTACACAGATACTAAAAGAATAGAGTGTAATTTTATTGACGGCTTTTCTTCTCTCCTCAATGGTAAGGTGCGACAAATACGGATTCACGATCAAAGCCGACCCTATGGGATTCATCACCGGAAACAAGGCAATGGTGCTGAAGAAAAGCATATTAACGAAGCTGTGTAAATACTCCATTTTGTCCTTCTAAACTTTTGTCAAAAATAAATAATGTTTAATTTCCTTAATTCTTTCATAAACTTACACTAAGAATGAATCATTCCATGAAATCTGACGGATTGTTTACTAAAATGGGGCTACCTAAAAATTTGGCCTGGGGCTATCTTGGTATATTGATTTTTATGATGGGGGATGGTGTGGAGCAGGGCTGGCTGAGTCCTTATCTTATAGAAAGAGGTATGACGATTCAGCAATCGGCCACCCTGTTTACGGCCTATGGCGTCACCATCGCCA
Source organism: Chitinophagaceae bacterium (assembly GCA_019454915.1). Taxonomy (GTDB): domain Bacteria; phylum Bacteroidota; class Bacteroidia; order Chitinophagales; family Chitinophagaceae; genus Agriterribacter. Next base: position 7,350 of record JACFNM010000082.1, on the reverse strand, counting down.
TCTCTTCCTGGTTTTCCGGTGTGTTAGCGGAGGCGCTGGGCGTTAAAAAAACAATGTGGCTGGGCATATTGTTTTACATCCTCGGAACCATCGGGTTCGTCGGCTCGGGGCTTGCCACGCTCAACTATCCGGTCATGCTGGTGACTTATGCGGTCCGCGGATTCGGCTATCCGTTGTTTGCCTATTCCTTCCTGGTGTGGATCACCTACCGTACACCCAAAGAAAGACTGGGCGCCGCCGTGGGATGGTTCTGGTTTGTGTTTACAGGAGGACTCAACGTCTTTGGCGCTTATTATTCCAGTTGGGCCATTCACGCGCTTAACTATATCAATACTTTATGGAGTTCTATCTTCTGGGTGTTGGTGGGCGCGGCGTTCGCTCTGATCCTGAACCGGGACAGTTTTCAAAAAATAAACAACCAAACCAGCAAGCTGCGGGAGCTGGCAAACGGACTCATTATTGCCAAAAAGGAACCCAAAGTATTATTAGGCGGTATCGTACGCGTAATCAATACCACCGCCCAGTTTGCGTTTCCGGTCTTTTTACCGCTCTACTTCGAAAAATACGGTTTCTCCACCACGCAATGGTTGCAGATATGGGGCACCATCTTTACGGCTAACATTATTTTCAATCTCATATTTGGCTTCGTTGGCGATAAACTGGGATGGATGAACACGATATCTCTGTTTGGGGGAATAGGTTGCGGGCTAACCACTTTATTGTTCTATTATTCGCCGCAATTGTTCAACGGCAATTTTACGCTGGTATTATTATGCGGTGTTTTATGGGGCGCTTTGCTCGCCGGGTATGTTCCGCTGTCGGCCCTGGTACCGTCTCTGGTTCAAAAAGACAAAGGCGCCGCCATGGCCATCCTGAACCTGGGCGCCGGGTTAGCCGTATTCGCCGGGCCCGCTATTGTCAGAATATTCATCGGCCCCGTGGGAGACACAGGTGTGGTATGGATACTTGCCGGTCTGTATTTTGTAAGCGCCATCCTTACCCGGTTTATTTCACTACCTAAAACCCAACATCCCGAACCATTAGCCGCTCAGGTATAACTAAATCTTTTCGTTTGTTTATTATGAATATCCTCATTACAGCTCCTTATCACGAAGCAGGAAGAAAGCAGTTGCAACAGATTTTCGGAAATGTTGTTTACAGGGTATGGAAAGACATAGGCAGGGCTTACCGGGCGGATGAACTCGACCGACTGCTGAACGAAACCGCGGCTGACGCACTGATTACCGAACACGATGAAGTGAATAAGACGGTATTGGAGAATCACCCCCATCTTCAATTTATAGGCGTTTGCCGGGGCACTCCTTCTAACGTGGACCTCGTAACCGCACAAAAGCTTAACATCCCCGTATTCAATACGCCAGCGCGCAATGCCCAGGCAGTTGCAGAAATGTTTATCGCCAATGTAATCACACTCCTAAGACAGGTAATACCCGGAACAAAATGGCTAAGGGATCGGAACTGGCAAAAGGGGGCGCACACTTCTTACCTGCAGTTTAAGGGAAACGAGTTAGCAGGCAAAACGGTAGGAATGGTAGGATTTGGCGCGGTGGGACAGCGGATAGCCGGTATATTAAAAGCGTTTCCCTGTACCGTATTGTATTACGACCCCTATATTACCCATTCTTTTGAACACTATAAGCAGGTTTCACTCGAAGAAATATTTGAGAAAAGTGATATTGTTTCCATCCATCTTCCGGTAAATGATTCAACCAAAGGGATGATCAATAAAAGCCTGCTGAGCCGGATGAGAAAGGATGCCATTTTTGTGAATACGGCAAGGGCGGTGGTCGTAAACAGGAATGATTTACTCGGGGCCATAGAATCTCATTCCATAGGCGGCGCCATTCTTGATGTTTTTGACCATGAGCCGCCCGATGAAACAGACTATCGCCTCATAGATCATCCACATGTACTTGCCACGCCGCATATAGCCGGCGCCACTCATGAAGTTGAAGACCATCACGTTGCCATACTGAACGAAAAATTGCTGAGATGGAAAGAAGAACAAAATTCGCATTCATAAAGTGTTGCCGATAAAAAGCAGGGAGTCGTCAGGGAAAATGTTAAGCAGATCGGAAAATGACAAATAAAGAAGCATATCTAATAATAGATTTTGGAACCGGAAACCTCCGGGCGGCAGTGATTTCTGTTGCAGGAGAATTACTCGGCAGCGCGAGAGAAGACATCGTCTATCACAGAGATGAGCAGTATGGGGAATCCATTTATTTTAAACCCATAGAAACATGGCAGCGCATCATAGCCTTAAGCAAGTCTGCTCTACAGGAGGCAGGCAACCCGCACATTCAGGCCATAACCGCTACCAGCCAGCGGGAAGGCATTGTGATATTGAACGACCGGGGAGAGCCTGTTGTTGGAATGCCCAATATCGATCACCGGGGCAGGCAGTGGGAACACGTGATCGCGGATAAGAGTAAAGTGTATCAACTCACCGGACGCTACCCTACCTCTCTTTTTTCTGCTCTGAAAATTATAGGATTTCAACAGGTTTATGGCTCGGGCAGCATCAGTCAGATCCTGAGCATTAGCGACTGGATTGAATATATGTTCAGCGGAATTCTCCACTATGAGCACTCGCAGGCCTCCGAGACCTTATTATACAGCGTCCCGGAGAAACAATGGTCAGAACTCCTGTTGGATATATTCCAATTAGACAAAAAAATATTACCACCTCTAACCGACGCAGGTTCACCGCTGGGCATAGTCAGAAAAGACATTGCTGAGGAAATTTCTATTTCTACCAGGGCAAAAGTGATCGTAGGCGGAGCAGACACCCAATTGGCTGCAATAAGCACCCATGCCGGCAAAGATGATGTGGTCATCGTATCCGGAACCACCACGCCTATCATAAAATTAACCAGCGATTACATAACGGACAGGGAACAACGAACCTGGACCGGGAGGCATGCCATAGCAGGCTATTTCATGTTTGAAGCAAATGCGGGAGTCACCGGACTGAATTACCAGCGGCTGAAAAAAATATTTTACCCCAATGAAGGCTATGATATGATTGAACAGGAGCTCGGTACGGTAAAAGGCGTAGAATGCTGGGCAGCATTAGGCTCTCTGTTAGCGGATGAAAAAGAGCCTTCGCTCCGGGGCGGGTTTATTTTTAACGTGCCGGTGAATCATGAAATATCACGTGCACATTTTGTATGGGCGACACTATGGGATATCGCATGCAGCATTTATGAAAACTATCAAACCCTGTGTTCCGTAAGCCCTGATAACAAAGAAGCCATTTGGGTCTGCGGCGGCGGCATGGAAAGCCGGCAACTGAGAGAATTTATTGCAGCGTTAACGGGTAAGCATATCTTAATCAGAGACAGCTTCCGCCATGCGTCCGTTATGGGTGGTGCTATTTTATGTAACCGCGCCCTACATCATTCAGTAGAAATTGATACTTCTACCGAAGTTATCCTCCCTGCCGGCAACGACCGGGACTATAGATCGCTCCATGCGCTATGGAAGCAAAACCGGGCCACCCTGAAACAATTATTTCGATGAACGACAAGGCTTATTTTTTAGGTATTGACCTCGGCACGCAGGGGGTGCGGGTAGTGCTGCTGGACAACGCGGGAAATGTAATCACGGCGGATGAAAAAGTGATGCCGCTGACAGATTCCTCCAGGCAACAACAAGACGTTGAAAACTGGTGGCTGCTATCTGCACAATGTATTCGAAGCGTACTGAAAAAGACGGAATCATCGGTCAGAAAAAACATAATAGCCGTTTCCGTTTCCTCCACTTCAGGAACCGTCATCCCGTTAAACAAAAACGACCAACCCGTTCATCCCGCTATCATGTACAGCGATAAACGGTCTGCCGATCAGTCCGCCCGATGCGCCTCAATAACAGCGGAAAATCTCACCACCGGTTTTACACGTTTCAACAGCTCCTGTGGCTTGCCCAAAATATTATGGTTCATGGAACAGTTCCCCCATCGGGTAGGGGATATAAAATGCTGGGTACACGCAGCAGATTATATCACGGGTAAACTGTCGGGTGTTTTTAATACAACGGATTATACCAATGCCTTAAAAACCGGGTACGATTTAATACATCTTTGCTGGCCCGGCTATATAACCGAAGTGTTAGGGATAAAAAAAGAATGGTTACCACAGGTGGTTCCTTCCGGCACGGTGATAGGAAAGATTTCGGGGGCTGCCGCTACGGAAACCGGATTGCCCGAACATACAGTAGTTACGGTAGGAATCACAGACGGGTGCGCTTCCCAGATTGCTTCGGGCGCTACCCAACCGGGTCAATGGAACACCACAATAGGAACTACCTTAGTAATTAAAGGGGTGACCCAAAAGCCCGTTACGGATCGAGAAGGACGTCTTTATAACCACCGCCATCCGGAAGGTTACTGGATGCCCGGCGGAGCGGGAAATATAGGCGCCGACTGGGTTACTAAAGAATTCCCTGAACAGTTCATTGCGTTGAATGAAGCGGCGGAGCATGTAATACCTACCGGTGCGATAGCCTATCCGCTGCTCGCGGAAGGAGAGCGATTCCCCTTTATAGCGCCCCGGGCGCGCGGATTTCAACCGCCGGCTCTCTCTCCTGAATTATCGTTTGCAGCCAAAATGGAAGGCGTTGCCTATGTGGAACGATATGCCTATGAACTAATCCGGCGTCTGTCCGGTGAAGAAATAAGCGAAGTTTACACGGCTGGCGGAGCAAGCTGTAGCGACACCTGGCTGAAGATAAGAAGCGCGATATTGAATAAGCCCATCTATAAAATGAAACACGTGAGCGGAGCAGTGGGCGCCGCCATAGTTGCCGCTTCCCAAACCCATTTCTCTACGCTTTCCGCAGCAGCCAAAACGCTCGTTCAAAAAGATAAGCTCATCACTCCTCAGAAATATTTATCAGAACAATATGAATCTTTTTATCATAGTTTTATCGCGGAACTGATTGCAAGGAACTATATCGGATAAAATAATTATGCTTAAGGTAATTTTATTAAGACACGGAGAGACAGCCTACAATGCGGCGGGGAACAGGTATTGCGGCAGAACAGATATCGGGCTTACTGAAAAGGGAGTACAACAAGCCGTTGCCATCGGTAAAGTATTGATCGATACGCCAATCGCTGCGGTGTACGCATCGCCGTTGATACGGGCGCAACAAACAGCGGAGATTGCTTCCGGCAACCGAAAGGTGATAACTGATCAACGTATCATTGAAGTTGATTTCGGCTTGTGGGAGGGGAAAACCAAAGAAGAATTCAATATGGAAAACCCTCTGCTATGGCAGGAATGGATGAAAGATCCGCGCACCGCGAGAGCCGGTGGCACCGGCGAAACCGGCAGGGAAATTATAGAAAGAGTAACCCGATTTTTTGAGGATATGCAAATTCAGCATGACAATGAAACCATCATGGTGATAGGACACAACGGGATCAATCGTCTATATATGGCTCACCAATTGGGAATGCCCTTAGCTCATTATCGCCGATTGGAACAGGAAAATTCTTCCATCACCATTTTTGAACTGCATCAGGATCAGGGATTCGTTCTCAAAAAATTAAACTCAGGAACGGTATAATTCGGTATTGAATTGTATAAGCCATCACCTCAATTCTGCTAAATGCCCTTTCACACCAATCCGTCAATCTTTTTTGCTAACGTCCTGTCTTTCTCCGTAACCACATTGCCTGCATCGTGGGTAGACAACCATATCTCTACCTGATTATATACATTCGTCCATAATGGATGATGATCTGCTTTCTCGGCTTCCAGAGCGACCCTGGTCATAAATCCGAAAGCCTCTGAGAAGTCTTTAAACTCAAACTTTTTGTACAACCGGTTGTTCTCTTCTTTCCACATAAAGAATCATTTTTAAATACAAGGTTCTGTCAAAATCCGAAAGGCAACATAAACGACCCAACTGTCTGTTGACGATTACACTCGCTGTTAAAACACCAGGTGGATTTTATTTTTTATTTTCTCCTTTTCCAGTTCCATAATCAGTTGTACTCCCGGTATGTTCTTGATGGACTGCGCCAGGTTCTCCAATAATTCTGTCTGTACCTCTTCACCCTTTATCAACCATACAAAATCGAGGTGTCGGAATTCAGGGAGCAGGTACTCTCCTTCGAACTGATTATTATAGATATAGTGAGTCAAAAAATTACCTGGTTCCACGTGTTCATATACAGGGAAAAAATATTGCCTTCCCTTTTTTGCCAGCCGTATTTCTATGTCGCTGTTCACTCTGAAATCGCAACCGAGGTGCCGGTTTAACAACCAGCAAAAACGGTAATCCTTTACCGGCGCTACTACCCCTAACAGCCTAGCATCCGAAAAAAACGCTTCCGCCAGTAAACTATTATCAATCGTCAGTTTCATTATTTTACAAACGTAACGGGTAACGTCAGTTCCTCATTGCCCCGCTTTACCTTCACCGTCGTGCTGTCTCCGCCTTTAAATTTACTCAGCGCCTGCATATAGCTTTCCATAGAATTTACCGGGTATTCACCTAACATGATGATGATATCGCCGGCTTGGACCCCCGCCTTCTTCGCTGCTTTTCCTTCACTCACATCATCCACTCTCAGTCCGGCTCCATCAAAAGTATAATCCGGCATAACGCCCAGTGAAACCGTGAATCGGGCACTGGTAGATGTTTGCCTGTCTTTGGTCCGGAGAAAAGTCAATTTATCCATCCTGTTCAAATCTTTAACCAGTCCGCTGATATATTTGATAATCTGCGCTTCGCCCTTATAATTAATTTTATCCGCATCATCCGACGGCTTGTGATAATCATGGTGTAACCCTGTGAAGAAAAACAGTACGGGTATGTTTTTCAAATAAAAAGAGGTGTGATCACTCGGGCCCGTCCCGCTCGAATCGGTCTTAATGGAAAAAGGCAGTTTTTTCTGCTTAAATAAAACCTCACTCCAGGTTGGGGAAGTGCCATATCCTCCGATGGTCACCACTTTAGAACTGTCATTTAATCTGCCCACCATATCCATGTTTATCATATAATTGACCGATGCCAGATCAATCGTGGGATGGTCGGTAAAATACTTCGATCCGAACAATCCCAATTCTTCTCCCGAGAAAGCAATGAACAAATAATTATTGTTCTTCCATTTGGACCTCGAAATCCTTTTTGCCAGTTCAATCAATGCAGCCGTTCCGCTGGCATTATCATCCGCACCATTATGAATCTGCCTTGGGCCGCTTCTTATCATCGAGTTGCCATCCTCTCCATACCCCAGATGGTCATAGTGAGCACCGATTACCACAGTCGTTTTCGCTTTATTATTGATATAGCCAACCACATTATGACCCGTGC
>JACFNM010000624.1 GCA_019454915.1 Chitinophagaceae bacterium | reverse complement strand
TGTTCATTTTTGTTATTCAAATAAGAATGGGTGAGGACAATTCCTGTATGATTTTTATACTTTTCCTCAGCCGCTACTTTCTTAGCCCAGGCAACAACGGTATCTCGTGGAGCAAACTCCAGATTTAGCAGTAGAAACTTTCTCCCCTGAGGTGATGTGAATTCAAATGCTGCGTTTTCCATGGTAGGTATTTCTTCAGCATTCAATGCCACTTCACGCAAGATTTCCTGCGTTTTAAAATTTTTGTCAACGGGGAAATAATGGTTGTAATTGGATCGCCTTACGCTGATACTATTATAACCGTAATCATGATTTCCGGCAGCCAGTACATAGGGCACTTTGCCGTCTAATCTGTTGAATGCATGAGCCACAGCCGCCCATTGCTGCTTACTAGCCTGGTTGGCTGATACGCCATCGGGGTTGATCATTTCATTGTGCTGAACTAAATCGCCCGTGCAGATGACCAGTTGGATATTCAACTTCTTAATATTCTCACTAATCCAGGCGGTCATTAATTCAAACAAAGGCTGGTTACGCTCATAACGTTGATAGGTTTGCGGATCCGGCAGCATAATCATAGTCCAGGAATCAGAATTGCTAAGCTTAGGAGCCGTATATTTTTGCTGTTGTGCAATTCCGGGTGTTATTAAACAGAAAACAACAACCGTATAAATGAAAAGGTTGATTTTAAATCGTTGCATACTATTTTTATTTAGGACGGTAAAGAATAAGCAATCTTAATAATGGTGTTTCATCAATCCCTGCCGGTATCAATAGGTTCGGCGAACACCTACAGCGTCAATATAGCGATAGTCTCCCAGTGTAGTGCATTCCATGGTAACCGTGTATTTCCCCGGCTTTAAACCGGTACTGACGCTGATAGTCTTCTTTTTCGGTTTTTCCGGCCGGCTATTTTGGTTCCTTAATATTTCGTTGATAATCCTTCCCTGCATGGTTTCGGGGGCTTTCAGTCCGTTAATGGCCAATACAGTTGGTACAATGTCTATATTGGATGTAGGTAGATTGGTCACCGCAGCATTCTTAAAAGACGGGCCGTAAGCCATAAGGGCAATATGAATTTCATAAGGACTTGACCCGCCATGTCCCGCAACGCCCGTCGCGAAATCCGTTCCGGCAAACCCCTGCTCATTTTTTCTGTCGTCCCAGGCTACCGATACCAATACATCTGCCGCTCTGTACGAGTGATTCCAATGAACTGCGTTAAAGGATAGTGTGCCTTTTATCTCACCTTTTAGTGACCCCTGTTTCTTGGCTTTCGTATATACCGCCCCTGCCCAGCTTTCTTTTTGAAGGGCGGCCACTACGTTTCTTACCGTCTCCCGGTTGCGATCCTTCACGTAGACAGCGCCGCCAGCCACGATGATATCATCGGAATCTTTATCTTTTTTAAATCCCTTCCTGATTAGGAAATCAGTCAGCCCTTCTTTTCCCGAGTGGGTGACAAACCCATGGTAAGCCGTAACGACTATATTAAATCGGTTTTCCAATCCTCTTGCATATATGCTGTCCAGTATGCTTCCAAATGCGGCATCCACAATTTTT
>JACFNM010000623.1 GCA_019454915.1 Chitinophagaceae bacterium | reverse complement strand
GTTTATTGAGCTAAAGCGTGCGCCTCATCGGAGGACATCTCTACCACGTCAGCCACCGCGTCTTCACCTACATGGCATTTACCATTGAATGAAACCGTGGGTTCCACCTGCAGTTTGCCCGAACTGATATCACCCTTAATAATGGCTCTTCCTCTCAGGTTCAACAAGTCTTTGATGATAATTTTGCCGGTTATCTTACCCAGTATATCGGCTTGCTGACCTTCAATATCTCCTTCCACTGCCCCTTCAGCGCCTATCAATACTTTTGCAGACCCGGAAATATTCCCTTTAAGCGTGCCGTCTATGCGGATATCTCCTGTGCTGATGATGTCGCCCTTAATAATAGTGCCGGCACCAATCAGGCTTGTTCCGGCAGCAGAAGCGGGAATTTCAATTTCAGATTTGGATTTTGATGAAAACATAGTTATTGGTTTTATATGGTTAATCTTCTGTTTTATCTTCCGGAGGTATCTCTAAATGCGTTGTGTCCATAGTAGTTGGTACGGTTCCCTTTAACACATTTTGAATGCTCTCCATATACTTCTCCCGGTAGCTCATTTGTTGCTCCAATGAATCAACCTGCATTTTCAACGTTATCATTTCTCTCCTGTCAGATGCACTACCATATCCGGGTATATAATACCGTAACGGCGTAAAAACTAATAATGCCACCGTAAATCCTACTAACGCCACAAAAATCGTACAAAACGTAACATAAACGCTTAGTCTCGACAGCCGGAACGTAACTACCTCCTCATAGGTGTCGTCATTCATAACTACTAACCGATAGCGATTACGAAGACGTTGCAAAGTACCGTCTGCATCAAAAATCTTTGCCATTATTAGTTATTTGTGTTAAAAATAACCACTTTGGCTTAGTTATAAGAGCTAAACCTTTAAAAAGTATATAATTAAAAATAATTTCGCCGAAATTTAGTTTAATATACGAACTCACTACTACAACATGTTCTGTCATAAATATGTGTTAACGACTTTGTTCACCGGTTTATTTTGCTGGGGAATTTTTTTGCCCGCCCGTGGGCAGAAAGATGCCACCCTTGATGTACCTAAACCCGAACAATATAGCAATCGCATATTAGGCTCGGACAAAACCTTCACTACAAAATACACGGTGCCGCGACGTCTGTTTCAGGGGATGACTACGCACTATAATTTTTTCTTTAACGCCAATGTAAAATTGACTGAGGTAGTTGAAAGCGCCAAACAAAGTTTTAAGGAAGATTATACCGAACTATTACCTTTCTATAATTATACATTGGATGCTACAGCTACGCAAAAAACAGAGCTGGATTCCGTGCTGCAAAAATGTAATGCCGGCATTCTGCTTCACGACCTCCGGAACGAGTGGATTGATGATATGTATTTTTTGATGGGGCAGGCTTATTTTTTTAAAAAAGAATTCGACTCGGCCTATGCCGCTTTTCAGTACCTGAACTATTACTTTCAGCCGAAGACAAAAAAAGAGTTAGGGTTCAAAAAATATATAGGCAGTAACCTGAACGACGAAGGCAATGTGTATTCCGTTTCTACCAAAGAAAAAACCGG
>JACFNM010000081.1:4982-14119 GCA_019454915.1 Chitinophagaceae bacterium | reverse complement strand
GGCCTGGCTGCCCCAGTCGGGTGAGGGAGTTATAATGGCAGCCAGCACCAGGAGCGCCACGTAGGCGTATTTTCTATAGGTTCTCAGGAAGCCGGGAGTGAGCAGACCTATACGTGCCAGTAACCAGGAAGCCATGGGTAATTCAAAAGCCACGCCGGAGCCCAGGGTTATATCAATAAGGGAATCTAAATAGTCCCTTAACATTGGTTTGTATTCCAGCATTTCTCTTGTGCCCAATCGAAATCCATATAAAAAATTAAAGGTGAACGGAGCTAGCATGAAGTATCCGAATGACGCACCCAGAAAAAAGAAAAGTGTTACCCAAAAGATAATACCTCTCGTATGTTTTAATTCATTAGGCTTTAGCGCCGGCTTTACAAAACGCCATATCTCCCAGCAGAGGTAGGGAAATGCTACTAAAAGACCGCCTACAGCCGCTATCATAATGCTTGACATGAAGGTTCCACTTACCTCTGTCACCTGTAGTTTCATGTTAATCGGAGGCATACAAAGCGAATCGCCCATTCCCAATTTATGGCTTAAAGAACAAAAAAACCGGTAGGAAATAAAATCGGACTGAGTGGGACCGATTATAATATGATCATAAATCCAGTCAATATAAACGAATATGAGTATTGCAAATATGAGTACTGCAAATACGGAACGTACAATATGCCAGCGAAGGGCCTCTAAATGGTCAATAAAGCTCATTTCGGCTTCTTCACCATCCTCCGAAACACCCCTGATACGCTTAAAAAATGACTTTCTTTCTGATTCTATCGCCAATGCCAAAAAATTGAGGTAGCAAACCTAATAAAAAAACCGCTCTTACCCATCATATGGCATGGATTCCGGGCTATTATTATCTTAAATTCTCTTCATATTGGCTTTCATTAAAGCCAACGATGATGCCGTCCTTATATTCTATAACGGGACGTTTTATCAGGCCGGGATTGGATTGCATCACCTGGATGGCGCCTTTTTGATTGACGGCTAAGGCCTTTTGCCCGGCGTCTAACTCCCTCCAGGTGGTACTCTTCTTATTGAGTAAGGGCTCCCAGCCCACTTCCTTACTCCAGGTATTGAGCCTGGCGGCCGTGATACCCGACTTTTTAAAATCATGAAAAGTAAATGCTATCCCGGACCGGTTTAGCCATGCGATAGCCCTTCTTACCGAAGTGCAGGTAGGTATTCCATAAACGATCATACAATATCTGTTTTATTATAAATTTACCATTAAAAGTTTTCTGTAATTCCTAAACCAAAAAGTGCAAAATCATATTTAACGGGGTCTTCGGGACACAGTTCTTTCAAACAAGCTGTCAGTTCCAATGCGGTTGTCCAGTCGGTTTGTTCCCGGTGAATTAGCCGGAAATGCCTGGCCACGCGGGCAACGTGCACATCTATGGGGCATATAAGTTGTCGGGGCGATATGTTTTCCCATAAGCCGAAGTCCACCCCCCGGTTGTCTTTTCTTACCATCCATCGTAAAAACATATTCAGTCGCTTACAGGTAGATTTTCTATCGGGGGTTGAAATATGTTTTTTACTGCGCTGAGGAACGTCTTCCAGTGAAAAACAATAGCGGTAGAACCCGCTGAGCGCCCTCGCTGTATCAATATCTTCCGGTTGCATCCATTGGGAAAAGGCCGTCTCCAGGCTGTTATTATTTGAGTAATGGTACCTAAGAAATTCAACAAAATACAGGAGGTCAGTTGCATTGAATGTCCGGTGTTTGAAGGTCAATAACCGCTTTAATTCATTGGCGCCGGCATGCAGGCAGAAGTCATGGGGAGCGTGGTCCATTAAATCCATCAGCGATGTAGCTTTGGAAATGATGATGGGTCTTTTTCCCCAGGCAAAAATAGCGCTGAAAAACGCGGCTATTTCAATATCCTGCTTTTTGGTATACCTATGCGGAACACAAATTGGGTCGGATTGGATAAAGGAATGTTGGTTATATTCTTCTACCTTCCTGTTTAAAAAAATTTGAACTTTCTCCGGTATCATTCCTTATTCAATAGCTTGGTTAAGGTCAGCGATCAGGTCTTCTGCGTCTTCAATCCCTACACTCAGCCGAATAAGAGAATCGGTCAGCCCATTGGCTATCCTTTCCTCGCGGGGAATAGAGGCATGCGTCATGGTAGCAGGATGCCCTATCAGCGATTCCACACCGCCCAGAGACTCCGCACAGGCGAAAATTTTAGTGGATGAAAGAACTTTGACTGCGGCTTCCACCGTATTGTCTTTTAGTTCAAAACTGATCATTCCGCCGAATCCCCTCATCTGAGATTTGGCTATTGAATAACCCGGATGGTCTTCAAAACCGCACCAGTTCACCTTCTTCACTTTGGCGTGCTGCCGCAGGAATCGGGCTATTTTTTCTCCGTTCTCGCAGTGCCGCTGCATGCGTACATGTAGGGTTTTTAGCCCCCGGAGCAAAAGAAAACAATCCTGTGGCCCCGGCACCGCGCCGCAGGCATTTTGCAGAAAATACAGTTGATCGGCGATGTCTTTATTGTTGGTAATGACACAACCGTGAACCACATCACTGTGACCGCCGATGTACTTAGTGGCAGAATGCATCACGATATCTGCTCCGAGGTCAAGCGGATTTTGCAGATAAGGAGAAGCGAAGGTGTTATCAACCGCCAGCAAAGCGCCCGCTTTTTTGGCGATAGCCGCGCATGCCTGAATATCTATAATGCGTATGAGCGGGTTGGTTGGCGTTTCAATCCAGATCATCCTGGTGGTCGGTGTCACATGCTGACTGATATGGGAGGCATCGCTCATTTCTATAAACCGGAACTGTAATCCGTAGTTTTCCCACACCTTCCTCATCAGCCTGTAGGTGCCGCCATACAGGTCGTTGGTGCTGAGAATTTCATCGCCCGGTTTAAACAGTTTCATAAGCGTATCAGTAGCCGCGAGTCCGCTGCCGAAGCTGATACCGTATTTCCCGTTTTCTGCGGCGGCCAATGCATTTTGCAATTGGGTACGCGTAGGATTTTGGGTGCGGGCATATTCATAACCTTTATGCTTACCCGGTCCGTCCTGAACAAAAGTGGATGTTTGAAAGATAGGCGTCATGATGGCGCCGGTAGAAGGGTCGGGATGAACGCCTGCATGAATAAATTTGGTAGCTGCTTTCATGATGTTATAATTAAAATAGTCTGCGATATTTAAAGTTGAAATGGAATAATGATAGTGATAAATTACTATGCCGGTGTTGGGTTGGCAAAGTTAAGCTACTGAAGCTAACATTGGGTCAGATAGCCACAACCGGGTGAAACTAAAATACTTATTCGTTTAATATTTTCCCACAACGGGTATCCTTCTCCCGGATCCAAATGCTTTGGAACTTACGCGGATAATCGGGCAGAATTGATTGCGCTTGTATTCGTTTTTGTTTACAAGTTTTAATATCCGGTTCACCAAATCCGGGTTGGCGTCTAAGCCGGTAATGGTTTCCACCGGTTGATTCTTCTCTATGTATTGGTACAGGACTGCATCCAGTAGACCATATTCGGGCAAGCTGTCACTGTCTTTTTGCTGAGGACGCAGTTCTGCTGAAGGGGCTTTGGTGATGATATGTTCGGGTATTATTTCCCCGTGACGATTGATATATCTTGCCAGCGCATAGACCTGCGTTTTGTACACATCGCCTAAAACACTTAATCCGCCTGCCATATCGCCGTATAATGTACCATAACCGGTAGCCAGTTCACTTTTATTGGAAGTGTTTAGTAAAATATAGCCAAATTTGTTAGCAATTGCCATTAGTAAGTTTCCACGCGCCCTGCTTTGAATATTTTCCTCTGCGACATTAAATGGAAGATCTTTAAACAATGGCTTAAGCGTGGACAGAAAGCTGTGATATATGTTCTCGATGGGTAAGATATCATAAGGATTACTCAGGTTCTTGCTTAGCCGTTCCGCATCGGTTACGGAATGTCCGGTGGAGAATGGAGAAGGCATCAAAACGGCATATACATTTTCAGCGCCTAAGGCCTCACAGGCAAGCGCCACTGCCACCGCGCTGTCTATACCTCCACTGCTGCCGATTATAGCTCTGGAAAAACCCATCTTACCGAAATAATCACGTATCCCCAAAAGAAGGGCCTGATGTATTCTCCGGATGTTCACTTCGACGGTTAGTATTTCCATAATCCCCTGGTGACCTGGTGTGAAGGGCGGTATCTCCGCTGCCGGGCCTGCTTTTAAAGAGGATGAGTCAGGTGGTGGATCTTTTGGGGCAATGTCCTGTATATAAAAATCTTCTTCAAAATAGGACATCTCTTTAATCAGGTGACCCCTCTCATCGTACACCAGGCTGCCACCGTCGAATACCATGTCGGTTTGCGCCCCCACGGAATTGCAATACACTAATGGCAACCGGTATTTCTCTACATTGGCTTTTATCACCTCTTTTCGCTGCTCGCAATGCGCGTAATCGAAAGGAGACGCGGCAATATTAATCATCAGGTGAGGATTCTGTTTTGCCAGTATATCCATAGGACTATTACGATATAAAGGTTCCTTGTCCAGGTTCCAGATGTCTTCACAAATAGTCAGCGCTATTCGGTAATTCTTGAAGGAGATGACGGACCAATCTGATGCGGGTTCAAAATAGCGGTACTCGTCCAGGATATCATAAGTTGGCAATAGAGTTTTTTGTATAGTGTGCAATACTTCCCCATTATATAGCACCCAGGCAGCATTGAATAGTTTTTTACCTGCGGAATCAGCGTTTTTTTGAGGAGCGCCGATAATGACGCCAATACCGTCCGTATGCTTTTTTATAATTTCGATGGACGAATAACAACGACCGATGAAGTCGGCGGATTCCAGCAGGTCAAGAGGAGGATAACCACAGATGCTCAGTTCAGAAAATACCACAAGGTCTGCACCCTGGCTTTTCGCCTGTTTGATAGCAGTCGTTATTTTTTGGGTATTCAATTCAAAATTGCCGATGTGATAGTTCTGTTGCGCTATTGCAATTTTCATGTACACAAAATTAAAGCCCCCGTGATGGTTACAAAATTTAATTGGTTTGGCATGCGGCTGCTTACCCGGAATGGCTTATCCAACGGAGCGATGGCTGGCGTTTTTAATAATTTGCACTATCCTCTGTTTGTTTGTATCTTCGTTATCCATTCTAATAAGGCGCAATATGAAAAAGTTGTTAATTATTCTTCTGGTTTCGGTTTTTACCCTGGTGTCAGCAGATGCCGTAGTTGCACAATGCTCTATTTGTTCAAAGACGGCCCAGCAGATGGGGGAAAAGCCGGCTAAAGGACTGAATGCAGGTATCATTTATCTGATGGCCACTCCTTATGCGGTCATTGGTTTTATTGGCTATCGTTTGTGGAAGCAGAATCAGAAGCCCAAATCTGAGGAATAAGGATTCATTAATAGCCCCATTTCTTCATCGTTGTAAGGTTCTCTTTCATACAATCCATAGGTAGTTTATTTTGGTATGACTCCTGTTCAATAATAAAATGGAGTGTGCCTCCTGACTTTTTGCCTAAATCAATCACCTGTTTCACCGGCACAATTCCCTTTCCCAGCAAGGTACTTTCATAAGGTTCTTTCGGGTTGCCTGATTTGATTTCGTCTTTTACGTGCATCGAAACAAATCTGCCGGGGTATTGTCTCATGATGTCTAATGCCTTGACGCCCCCGTTATATAAGTTTCCAATATCAATTTGTTGAATGACGAGGTCAGGATCCGTGTTTTGCAAAATGATATCGTAAACGCTCGTTCCGTCTAATTTTTCACTGAATTCAAAATCATGGTTGTGATAGCCGAATTTCATCCCCGACTTTTTACATAATTCACCGCAACGATTGAAAACATCCATATAGCGTTTTAAATCATTCTGAGTTTTCCGCAGGGATTTATCCAGCGAAGGACTGATGACGAACTGTTGTCCTACTGTTGCGGCATCTTCTACCGTTTTCTTCCAGCTATCCGTAAAATCACCAGCCGCGGCATCCCAGTGATTCGGAGCCAGCACGGTATGCCCGCTTGGCATCTTTAGCCCGGTATCTTCAAGCACTTTTTTAAATTCTTTGGCCGAATAGCCATAAAATCTATGATTGACATAATTGGCATGCTCTACATGTTGATAACCCATGGCCGCTAATTTCCTAAGACTTCCCGCGGGGTCTTTGGACATGTCGTCGCGTACGCTATACAGTTGAACGCCTGTGAGTGTTTTAGCTTCCGGAGCGGCGAAGATAGACGAGCTCCATCCTGTGGAAGCGGCTAACAGAACCGATGTCTTTTTCAGGAAGTTTCTGCGTGATGTATTCATTGTATTATTTATAATGTAAACAATAGTAGAATTTCAGGCTTAAAAGATAAGGTATTTAACGGGTATTCGGACAGGTCGGATATTTTTTTTACCTTTGCGGGATAAATCCGTTCCAAACGACTTCTATTGTACCTCATATTTTATATGAGTTTGCGTTTGGATTTTTTGAACAAATTCTTCGTCTTCACGACAGGCGGAAATAATTAAAAATAATTGTTAACGAATGACTACCTGAGCGGTATAATCGGGTAATCATCAGAAAAATGAAATGGGTTTTTCGTTATTGCGAAAAGCCCGAATATCTATTATGTTATTAGCAACAGATCTTGACGGTACTTTTCTTGGCGGGCGTCAATCTGATCGCCTCCGGCTGTATCGGCTTATACGGGAAGAAGAGAAAATACAATTGTTATTCGTAACCGGCCGGGGGTTGGAAAGTGTAATGCCTCTGTTGGCTAATCCGGTTATTCCCAATCCGGATTACATTATTTGCGATGTGGGAGCAACGGTAATTGATGGCCAGACGCTGGAGCCCGTGCAGCCTTTGCAATCGGAAATAGAGAGAGGTTGGCCGGGTATTATCGAGATAAAAAGGAAGTTTAAGAAAATCAGAGGATTAAAATTACAGCAGGTCTCCCAGGAGCGGCGTTGCTCTTATTTTTTTGACGAAACTACCGATTTGGAAGGAGTAAAAAAGATAGCGGATGAGTTGGGTTTGGATGTGTTACTGTCGGCCGGAAAATTTTTGGATATTCTTCCCAAAGATGTAAATAAGGGCAGCACATTGAGAAAGCTGGCGGCTCTCAAGGATTTTCCGGAAGATGAAATACTGGTGGCAGGAGATACGCTGAATGATCGGTCCTTGTATGATACACAATATAAAGGGGTAGTAGTGGCGGATGCAGAAGAAGGATTGTTGTCCTATACGAAACACATGGATAATGTTCATCACGCTGAGGCAAGAGGCGCTGGCGGCATATTGGAATCTATGGAGCATTTCCCGGATTTTCAGCCCCTGGTTAAGGGTGACAAAAAGAATAGGACCCGCAACCAGACGGGTGACACTCAATTGTTGTTGCTCTACCATCGGTTCCCTTATGAAGTAAGGGAAGAAAACGGAGTTCACAAAAGAGTAGCTCCCTAAAGTCCTAACGGAATTATTCCTTCTATACTGGGTTTTTTCAACAACGGTCGTCATGGCTCCTGGATTGCCTGGGAGGAGGTGAAAAATAATCAGAAGATTGCTCCTGCGGACCGGCTCCTGGATCCTGAAAGATATCCTAACCTTATCGCATCGCCGGTTTTATTGACAAAGAGGGAGATTGAGGTTTTCTATAAACTATTCTCGAAGGAAGCATTCTGGCCGGTAATATTTTCCTTTGCCGATAAAGTAAAATTCAATCATAGTTACTGGGAACAATATGTAGAGGTGAACCGGCAGTTTGCCGAAAAGGCGGCAGCCGAAGCGGACAGCGGCGCAACGGTTTGGATACATGAATATAATTTGTGGATGGTACCCGGAATTCTACGGCAACTGAGACCCGATGTGAAGATCGGCTTCTTCCATCATACTTCTTTTCCGCCGGCAGACATCTTCAACATCATCCCGTGGAGAAAAGAAATCATTGGCAGTATGTTGCAATGCGATTATATCGGTTTTCACATACCCCGCTATGTTGAAAATTTTGTAGATGTATTAAAAAGTCACGCACCCGTGAAAGTCATTTCAAGGCAGCCATGCGGCGAACGTTTTCTGACATATAGTTGCGCCCTCGGCGTGGACACGATGACGAGAGAAATTGATGTATCCGGTAAGAGGGTTCGTTTAGGGGCGCACCCGGTGGGCGTTGATATGAATAATATCCGGACGATTTTCCAGCAGCCGGCTACCAGGCAACAGATTCATGCATTGAAAGGAAAGGTGAAAGGCAAGAAGATCGTTTTGTCTGTGGAACGCCTGGATTATGTGAAAGGCCCATTGGAGAAGATTTATGCTTATCAGTCCTTTCTTGAGCAACATCCGGAGTATCACGGGAAGGTGGAATTGATTAATATCTGTACTCCTCCCGCTTCCGGGATGAAAATTTATGATAAGGTATTATTAGAATTGGAGCAGGCTATTGGCAGGATTAACGGAAAATATGCAAGGATGGACTGGGTGCCGATTCGGTTTTTCTTTCGGTCGGTGCCGTTTGAAGAAGTGATTACCTATTATGCTATTGCAGATATTGCCTGGATTACCCCTTTGCGTGATGGGCTTAACCTTGTGGCAAAAGAATACGTGGCGGTCCAGGGGCTGACGAAGGAAAAGGATGGTGTTCTTATCGTATCTGAATTTGCCGGTGTTTCTGTAGAGCTGCCTTATGCCATCAGGACGAACCCGTATGATACGCGTGAACTGGTTCACGGGTTAGAGCAGGCCTTTAGTTTGGAGCCTGAGGATAGACGACTTCGAATGGAAAGGTTGTTTGAAGTGGTGGATTATTATGACATAGATGAATGGAGTAGCGGCTTTATCCGGGAATTGGAAGATACAGCGGAAAATAGCGGGATACCGGCCGTCCATTAAGACGCTAGGCTGGCTGCTTCTTTGTGCAGGCGGAAGCTGCTGCCTTTAAATAGGGCTACAGATTCGTCTCGTTGGTTGGTGATGGTAACGAGATAGAGCCCGGTGTTTTTCCCATGATGTATTTCTTTAGTTTCTGCAGTGAGAACATCCCATAGTTTTACGGGTTTCATAAAGTTAATAGAAGCCTCCCAGGCGACAGAGGCATTATGGCGACTATTGGCGGCTAAAGCAAAGGCACTATCTGCCAA
>JACFNM010000081.1:0-4972 GCA_019454915.1 Chitinophagaceae bacterium | reverse complement strand
TGTGCGATTCCCAGTCCGTTGAGCATTTCTTCCCGTATCTCTATTTCTATCTTACTGTAACCTACCTCCACACGCAGGACTTTTACATTGAGCCAGCGAATAAAGTTGTCTTTATTAATAATTTCTTCAGCGGTTATTTGGGCGTAGCCTTGATTGTCCATTCGGTTCGGTTATTTAATGCAAAAAGTTACGGTATTTCCGCTCATTTGTCAAAACCGTGTTTACAGGAGTACGTGTAAACAGAGGGGAATAAGTTTACGCGCCGTTGTCATACTCAAAAATGAGAAAGCCAGGCTTGAACATAAGTTCGGAACCTGGCTTTGACTTATAACGTCTGTTGACGTTAAGGCAGATCATTGATGAGTTGTATCATAGCAGATTCAGTCATCACCTGTGTTTCATTGCCGGAGAATTCGTAAGTGCCATCCTCTTCTATGGTTACCGATTTTACGGCAATCCTCCAGTTTTCATTACTTTCCGTGGCAAAGATTAAGTGACATTCAATACCAATTGGAATTTGCCCGTAATGTTCTGAAAACATTTTCTTCTCCGTGTCATAAACGTCCATGGAGGCAAGGGCGTTCGGTTCGCCTTTATATTTCAAATAAACAGCCGAGTTCTTATTATCAAAGCCTTCAGGCACCTTCACCCACAACTGAGTTTTTTCTCTTGGGTCGTTATAAAATTTGTCAATATTGGTCCAGCCAAAGTTGGAGAAAACGGCATAATACTGGGTACCTTCTATGAAGAGATTGTCATTACCATCTCCTGCGTCTCTTTTCTTTGGAACCCAGGTAAGGTTGCCATCGTCGTCGAGCTCTCCGTCCCATAGTATCATGTCAGGATCTGCTTCGCCGGTAAGCTCTCCGGGTACCAGTAATCTGATTTGTGCATCGCGGTCTAAAGGCTGACCATCCTGTGATGCATTGATGTAAAATGCACCTCCTGTAATTAACATAGCCAGTTTCCCGTCAGGCAGCCTTCCCATTGTTCTCTTATTGGCCGCGAGCATATCACCCGGATCGAATATTTCAACAAATTCAAGGTCAATGTCGCCGGTTACGGGTTCTCCATTAAGCTTCAGACTGCTGGCTACTATTCTGACGGACACTCCTTTCTCTGATTCAATCTCAATATCATTTTCTGTATCAACAGTAAACTTCTGAACAAGTCTGTTCAATCCGCCTTCTCTGATTTTGGCAAAGTCTGCGGCTTTTGGAGGAATGACAGGATCTACCTGGTTTCTTGTATCATCTTTCTTGCACGAGAAGATAAAAAATGATGCAGCTAATAATATTGTCAGATGTTTTAAATGTTTCAAAATCATGGTTTATTTGGATTTAAGATTTACGAATACGATATGCTTGTAGTTGATGTCAAACTTTAAATAGTAATCCGGATAGTTTAAACGGTAAGAGTCTCGTGTTATTGCCTGTTGTTTGTTGTACAATAATTTAATCTTAGTCAGGAATTATCCGGGATGGTGGTAAACTCTTGATTTGGATATTTCCAGCCTTATTTGTTTTTGAGCCTTTTTTGAGAGGCGGCGAAAAAACAACATATTGGAAGAAAGTTCGTAGTATGACTGACGTATAGGCGCTTAGCAATTCAAATATTGTGTAATGTGTAAGAGGTTAAGAAGATACAATCACTAACTTGGAAATACGGGTCCTATTTTGATGTTATATCAGTGTTTTAGGTTGCCTTTCACAAAAGGTGTAGCGTGAGGACAAAAACTTTTCGTTTTGGAAAAAACAATTAGCGCCAGAGCGTAAAATTACTTATCCTTATTAAGTGGAAAAAATTATAGGACAATCTCAATTTCTAAGGGATTAAAATCACTTAATTCCGAAAGATTATGTTTACGGATATTCAGTGGGTATTACTGACTGTACATTTTTTATACTTCAGTGCTGTCAGAATATATTCTTGCTATTGCGTCTTTATATTTTTCGATGATTACCTTTCTTTTCAGGCTGAGCTTAGGCGTTACTTCACCCGATTCCACGCTCCAGTCCCGCGACAGTAATTCGAATTTCTTCACCTGCTCCACGTGGTTGAAGAATTGATTGAAGTCCTCCACTATACTTTTATAATGGGCTAATACACGTGGATCTTCAATGATGGTTTGATTAGACTTGAACTCAATATTGTTTTTTTCGCACCAGTCTTTCAGGTTGCCAAATGACGGAACGATCAGCGCCCCTACAAATTTTTGCCCGGCACCCACTACGATTACCTGTTCAACGAAGCGAGACTCTTTCAACTTATTTTCAATGGCCGTAGGAGCCACATACTTACCGCCGCTTGTTTTGAACAGTTCTTTTTTTCTGTCGGTAATGCGCAGGAATTTGTTATCCTCCAATACGCCGATATCGCCGGTATGCAGCCAGCCGTCAATAACGGTTTCCGCGGTGAGGTCCGGCCTTTTGTAATAACCGACCATCACGGAATCTCCCTTTACGCAGATCTCTCCGTCATCCATGAGCTTCAGCTCTACTCCATTGATGACAGGGCCAACCGTTCCATATTTTGAACCTCCTTCTTCTCTCCTGTTCACCGCAATGACGGGTGAATTTTCAGTAGGTCCATAACCTTCATACAGTGGAATCTTTGCTGCATTAAAGATGCGAAGCAGGCGCTCCTGGCAGGCAGCGCCACCGGTAATGATATACTTGATGTTTCCGCCCAGGGCTTCCCTCCATTTGCTGAAGATGAGTTTGTTGGCAACAGCCAATTGTAGGTTGTACAGAAACCCGCCACTGATCCGGTTGTCGTATTGTTTACCAAGATTGACTGCCCAGAAAAAGAGACTCTTTTTGATCCCGCGTAACTCAGCGCCTTTGCCTACGATCCGTTCGTACACCTTTTCCAACAAACGAGGTACGGTCGTAAATACGTCGGGTTTTACTTCCTGCAGATTAGCCCCGATAGTTTCCAGGCTTTCGGCATAATAGATACCGATTCCGCTGAACATGTAGATATAGCTGACCGTTTTTTCGAAAATATGATTCAATGGCAGAAAGCTCAGGGCTTTGTAATCAGGCCTGTCATCAAACGGAAAACTTTCTTTGGAAAAAAAAGTGTTTTGAACAATGTTCTTATGACTGAGCATCACTCCTTTCGGAGTTCCGGTGGTTCCGGAAGTATAGATGATGGTAGCTAAATCATCCGTATGGATCTTTGATTTAATATTCTCTACTTCTTTTATGCCCGCGTCAGTTGCTTTGTGCAGCACTTCTGACCAGTGTTTGGCATTTTCCACCCGATTGAAAGTATAGATATCGCGTACGGTAGGAATTTTTTCCCGGATTGCCTGGAGCTTTTGAAGTAGTTCTTCACTGCTAACAAATACATATTTTACGGCGGAATCGTTGAAAATAAACTCTATTTCCAGTGGGTTGGTTGTAGGATAAATGGGCACCAGAATAGCTCCGGATTGTTGGACAGCGAGGTCGGTGATTAACCATTCAGGGCGGTTATTAGAGATAATGGCAACTTTATCCCGGCCTTCAGTGGTCATATCATTGCCCGAAACGCCCAACGACAACAATCCGGCAGCGAGTTTCAAAGAATTTTGCTTTACTTCTGCCGTGCTGTACGGGCGCCATTGTCCATTTTCTTTTGCTACCAGCATGTTGTTCTTTGGAAACTTTTCCAACTGGTAATCTAAACAATCAAAAAGTCTGGTGGGTTGGTTCATAACAATCGTTATTTGAGCTTCGGGTCAAATTAAGAAAAAAAAGATTAACAAAAAAACCTATCGGGTCTGGTAATATTGTCCCTGAGGTAGTTTAAATACCCTGCCCCGCTGAAAATGGCTGAAGGTATCATAAGCTTCTTTGTGTCGGTTGATCCAGGATTGATAGTTTTAAGGATTGATGGCAGAGCCAAATATCCATTGATTATAAGCTTCGATCATATTGTATTCCAGCAGTTGGTTTTGGTAGTCAAACAACCTGAAAGGAAATGTTTTCGCCTGTTCCGCAAACCAGTCTTTAATAAACCCTTCCCGGATCTCGCCGATATTTTCGGGATTAATCCCCTTTGTGGTCTTCAGGTACTGGCTATTCATCGTTAGAAGGAAAGCCTTTTCAAACTTGTTTTTCTTCCTGCTGTTATAAGCTTGTAGCGGATCGGAGCCGGAAAATAATTTTTTATACCCTTCGTACAGAATATTCTTGATTTCGGCGGTTCGCTCCGTATAGCTCTCCAGATTAATAAATATCTCCCCATATATCAGGCTCCAGATTTTATCTGTCGTAAAATAGTAAAAGCGACTGGCGTGGTAGTAATTACCGGGGTAGTTGGGGTCTGCTTCGATCCCCTTCTCCCATTGAAGGATAGCGGAATAATCCTTTTTCTGCCAAAGCAGTTCGCCATATTCACTGTATAACACGCCGCTTTGAGGAAATTTCCGAAGCCCTTTAATGTAAACTTTCCGGGCCTCCTTTATTTCTTCTATGGCCCGGTAAACGGTTCCTGCGATTTGAAAGCTTTTTACATCTGCGTCTTTACCGCTGATTACCGGCTTAATGGTCTCTATCGCCCTGGAAAAGTCTCTCTGCAGAAAATAGGTGTATGCCATGTCGTTAAGCAAACTGATATCACCCGGTTTTTGATGAAGCGCTCTGTTAAACATCATCATAGCATTTCCCCAGTCGCCGGCCCGCATGAAGTTACGGCCCGACTGTTGTAGGCTATCAGGATGCTGTTGTGCAACACCTGAAATGACGAAAACGAAATACAGTAAAAAGGATGCCGATAATTTCATGGGGGTAAAGATAATACCAGATGAACGAAATTCAGGTTATCTTATCTTTATAACGGCAAATCTGCCCCGTCTCCATTACTTTCAGCGGAAGTAGCCCGGTTGATTTTTTACCTTTATCAGAATAAAGAGTATATAATATGAAAAGAAATCAGACTAAATGGTTTATAGTTGTTATCGGGCATCTTTTGATGAATATTT
>JACFNM010000622.1:304-1575 GCA_019454915.1 Chitinophagaceae bacterium | reverse complement strand
GCCTCCGCCTGTTGCTGACATGGTAGCCGCGTTTTCCACGATGGAATAGATTTGTGTTTGTTGGGGAGATAATTGTTTAGCCAATAAGGTTCTGCCGATAAAATTATCGTACTGACCGGTATAATAATACACATCTACCAATAATTTTTTCGCAATCAATCCTTTATAACCTACTTCAAGGGAACCGACGGTTTCCGGCTGCAACTCACGTGGTACGTATGCGCCTAAGGGCTGTGCATTGTGATCCAACCGGATTGAGTTTTGACTGGTGAGGTTAGGTCCCGTCTTTCCGCCGGGCAAAGAGGCGTCATGAATCCAGGGTAAACCACCTACCAGAAATTGTCCGCCGCCTATTTCTAAATTAATGTACTGCTGCTGGGTAGAGGGGAAGCGGTAAGCGGTCTGGTAGCTCAATCGTACATTATGATCTTCTGCCAGTTTTACCACCGCGGAGGCCCTGGGCGTAAATCTTCCCTTGAAGTTGTCGTTCTTATCATAGCGGGCAGAAGCGCTCAAAGTAAGATATTCATTAAACAATTTTTTAGTCAACTGAGCGTAGGAGCCATATTCATTGATCTTTATCGGCCCGTCGTAATCAATAAAAAGCGTACCCTTTGAGTCGAGTACATACTGCTTCCAGGAAGCGCCGACAATCAGTTCCACAAAGGGAATGATCTCCTTAAAATTATACTGGCCTTCGGTCATCCACAAATCACTTCTGTCTAAGAACAATCCTCCTACAGGAATAGGGGAAGAGCGTACCTGGTCGAATAGATTTTTAAATTCTTGACTACCCGCAGCCGGTCGTCCGTTATCCGCAAATGCTCTTGCTACGTTGTGCGCCCCCGCTTCGGCCATTCCGGCTAATCTGGCCTGGGAAAAAGCCGCCACGTATTCCGGGAACCATTGTGTACTTGGCTTCCAGGCTTCATTCAAACGGCGGGCGGTAATGGTGGCATTATATGCTTCCCCGGCATTTTCCTGGGTGGTATATCCGCGGATAAACCAACTCTTGCTGTGTAATTCTAATTTGTATTGTGCAATCTTCGCGCCTTTGAGCGAATATCGGTCACTGCCGGTGTACACGGTATTCCCAGTTCCGAAATTAGCGCTCGCAGAAGCCACCAAATCGGAAGTCAGTTTATAATGTACAGCGCCCGTCAGTTTAAAATTTACGGTATTCGGGTCAACCATATCGCTTTCGGCATAACCCGTCCGCGATGCACTGGTCTCCGGTATCACACCATTTCTGAGCCCAAAATAAAAAGGAA
>JACFNM010000622.1:0-294 GCA_019454915.1 Chitinophagaceae bacterium | reverse complement strand
TAACCGGCCCCTGAACGGCGCCCGGAAGCATGCCGATAAACCCGCCTATTTGTTCTGGCGTTGCATTTGCAGGCAGCATGGCATCCAGGGTTTGAACAATATCCACCGTACCATTGGTGGCTGCTAAAATGCCCTGTTGCGTCTGATCCTGTACTAATTGGGCGATACTTTTCATATTCAATCCATTATCCCTCATATTGGTTTCGTCTCCATAGACGTTAACACCGTCATAGTTCGGGTTGGTTGTTCGGTCGCCCGGCAAAACTTTGCTGGTGAGCCGATCGTAGTCTTGTT
>JACFNM010000621.1 GCA_019454915.1 Chitinophagaceae bacterium | reverse complement strand
TAAGCGGCTGTTGCCCGTAACTGATGGCATATACCGGCGCGCCTTCTTCTGTTAGATGGAATGACCAGATCAGTTTTCCGTCCGGAGAGGCTAACGGTTCGGATGGCTGTGCCTTCGGTTGTTGCAGACTTATTATCAGGAAAAAGAAGCAGGGGATAGCTTTAAGAAGATTCATTTCAAGATAATTTTCAAAAATGGGACTGGCACAATGCAAGGTAATATTTTCCGGGATAGGCTTTGCTGGTTGGCCCCATAACTGAATCATTCAGCATGGGGAAATCAATTGTTCCAGTTTATAAATTATGCGCATGAGAGAGTCACATTGATAGGGCAGAAATGCATGCGTCCGAATGTCGAGAATTTAAATGAAAGAAAAAAGAATAAAAAATCGGTCCGAAAATATTTTCCTGCGGATTACGCAAGACATTCTGCGTGGATAGTTTATATGAATTCTGTTGGGTAATGATCAATATATCTAGGACTCTTAGTAGGGGGGTGTTCCGCTTTGCAGAAGCTCTTTTAAGCGGATTAAGGCTTCTACATAATAATAATCAGCATATAAAAGAGGAACATCAACTTCCGAACCTCCGGGTAAAGCACCCACGCCGTGCTTTAGAATAAAACAGGCGTTTTCGCCAAGCCCGGCTTGATAAGCAGGACTTGAAAGAGTCAGCAGTTGCTGTTTAGCAACCGATAAATATTTTAGCGACCGCTTTTCCTCAACGAACTGGCTCAATTCAATCAATGCAGAGCAAATGATCGCACCGGCAGACGCATCTCTATAAGTATTTGGTATATCTGGAGCATCAAAATCCCAGTAGGGGATTTTATCTTCGGGCAGGTTGGGATGATTTACAATAAATTCAGCGATCTTCTGTGCCTGTTCTAAGTATCGAAGCTCCTCCGTTTCACGATACATCATGGTAAATCCATATAAGCCCCAGGCCTGACCTCGCGCCCAGGAAGAAGAATCTGCATAACCCTGAACGGTCAGCTTTTTCTTCACCTCACCGGTCACAGGATCATAATCAAGTAAATGATAAGAGCTGTTATCATCACGAAAATGGTTCCACATCGTTGCATCAGCATGATTAATCGCTATTCTTAGAAAAGAGGAATCTTTACTGATTTTGAACGCCGTTGTCAGCAACTCCAGATTCATCATATTATCTATATTAACCGGGAAGCCCCATCCTCGTTCTTTTATCCAGTCCACATCGTCCCATGATCTGACAGCTCTTGCAGACGGATTATAGCGGGAAGAAGTCAATGACTTTGCAGCCTGTACAATTACCCCTCCGTAATACTCATTTTTATACAATCTATAGAAATTCCCATAGCTGCTATTGATGATCCAGCCGATATCGTGGTTAACAGTAGAGTACTTTAACGGTTCCAGTTCTGACAGGTATTTATTAGCCAGTATATGTAAACTGTCATCTTGCGTTTCATTATATAAAAGACATAACATTCCCGGGAAAAAACCGGTAGTCCACCAATAGGCGCTGCAGGTAACAAGATTCCCATTTTTGTCAGTTGTTCTTGGAAATACTATCCTCTCCCGGCCCAATGCTT
>JACFNM010000080.1 GCA_019454915.1 Chitinophagaceae bacterium | reverse complement strand
CTCCTTCCAATTCTAAGGTTACTCCTTTGGTATTAAAAGCCCCAAAACTCTGCCCAGCAGTTCCGGTAAACTTAAAATGGATGCTGTCGTCCGGCAATCCGGCAGCTCCGTATTGCTTCGTGATTTCATTCGACAGTATTGTGCCGGTGGTGCGATCCGTATTTCGGATATTAAACCGGGCATATATCTTCGTGTTCTCCTGCAATGCCGGCTTCGCTTTTTCCAGCAATTGCCAGTCTAATACGCCTTCAAGTCCGTGATCCTGCTGTTCACGCTGAAATATCCCAACATCATCCGACGCCGGTTCTTTATACAACACGGGGGACAAGTCTACCTTCTTATATTTCCAATGATCGATACCTTCCCGTCTTTCGAGACAGTCCACCTGGCCCACCATTTCATTAACCGTCCTGAAACCAAGTTCAGCCATCAGTTCTCTTAGCTCCCGGGTGATGAACTTGAAGAAATTAACTACATGATCCGGATCGCCAGTAAACCGCTTTCTCAATTCCGGATCCTGTGTTGCCACCCCCACGGGGCAGGTATTCAAATGACACTTGCGCATCATAATACAGCCTTCAACTACCAACGCCGAGGTAGCCAGCCCCCATTCTTCCGCACCCAGTAAAGTGGCTATAGCAATATCCCTTCCCGTTTTCATTTGCCCGTCCGACTGAAGGACTACCCTGCTTCTCAGGCGATTTTTCACCAGGGTTTGATGCGTCTCCGCCAAACCTAACTCCCAGGGCAGACCGGCATGTTTGATAGAACTTACGGGGGAAGCGCCTGTACCGCCATCAAAACCGGAAATAAGAATCACATCGGCTTTTGCCTTCGCCACTCCTGCAGCAATAGTACCCACTCCCGCCTTCGATACTAACTTTACATTAATACGAGCACTCCGGTTAGCATTCTTGAGGTCGAATATCAGCTGGGCGAGATCTTCTATTGAATAAATATCATGATGCGGCGGCGGCGAAATCAATCCCACACCGGGTGTGGAATGCCGGACCCTGGCTATCCATTCATCTACCTTATGTCCCGGTAATTGTCCACCTTCACCCGGCTTTGCTCCCTGCGCCATTTTTATCTGCAGCTCGTCGGCTTCAGTAAGATACTGGCTGGTGACACCAAAGCGCGCCGAAGCCACCTGCTTGATAGCCGAGCGCATCGAGTCTCCGTTAGGCAATGGTTCATAGCGGCGCTCATCTTCTCCTCCCTCGCCGGTATTGCTTTTGCCACCGAGCCGGTTCATCGCTATGGCGAGCGTGGTATGCGCTTCCCAGGATATGGAGCCAAAAGACATAGCCCCGGTAGCAAATCGTCTGTAAATATTTTCCGCCGGCTCCACCTCCTCGATGGGTATGGACGGCCGGTTCCTTTTGAAGCGAAAAAGACTTCGTAATGTGCAGGCTTTCTCACCCTGCTCGTTTACCGCCTTACTATATTTTTTGAAAATATTATAATCATTCATTCTTGTTGAATACTGTAGCAGATGAATAGTGGTAGGATTAAACAGATGCGTCTCTCCTTTCCGCTTCCACTGATATATGCCACCAACCGGCAACCGGTCAACGGGGATATTCTTTAAACTGAATGCAAGAAAATGTTTCGCCAAAGCTTCCCGTGCTATTTCGTCTAACCCTATTCCACCTATACGGCTTACCGCACCGGTAAAATATTTCTTTACAACGTCCTGGTGCAGACCTAAGATTTCAAATATCTGGGCGCCCTGGTACGACTGCAGGGTGGAGATACCCATTTTTGAAAACACCTTCAGCAATCCCTGGCAGATAGCCTTAATATAATTCTTACGGAGAGTGTATCCATCCTGATCCGTTTCCCATTTACCGGTAGATTTCATCGTTCTGATCGTCGCCAGCGCGAGGTAGGGATTGATAGCCGTGGCGCCAAACCCGATAAGGCAGGCAAAATGATGCACCTCCCACACGTCACCTGCTTCCACCACAATACCCACTTTACCGCGATAGCCCTTACGGATGAGGTGATGATGAACCGCAGATACAGCCAACAGGGAAGGAATGGCCGCGTGGTCTGAATCTATAGCCCGATCGGACAGGATAATCACCTCAAAGCCATCCTCCACTGCATCCACCGCATACCGGCACAACCTGTCTAATCCGTCCTTCAGCGACCCGGGTTTACCATCGGCACGAAAATAGGATTGTAAAGTCTTCGCCTGAAAGATACCGGTGTCTATGCTGCGCAACTTTTCAAGTTCCGTGCTGGTCAGGATGGGATGTTTCAAAGCAACGCCATGACAATGCCGGGGTTCCTCCACGAGCAGGTTACCATTATTCCCCACGTAAGACGTCAAACTCATCACGAGTCGCTCCCGGATGGGATCAATCGGCGGGTTGGTTACCTGTGCAAATAATTGTTTGAAATAACTGCTGAGATGCTGCGGTTGATCCGACAGTATGGCTAATGGTATATCGGTCCCCATGGAACCCACCGGCTCTTTGCCTTCCATTGCCATAGGCTTCACCAAATATTCAATGTCTTCCGTGCTATAGCCAAACGCTTTTTGATATTTAAAAACAGACTCCTCCGACAAATGGGTAAATGTTACTCTCGGCGGAGCCAGTTCTTCCATCCGGATTTTATATTGATTTAACCAGTCGCCATAGGGCTTTTGCGAGCAGATACCCTGTTTCAATTCGTCATCACTGATGATGCGTCCCTGTTCCATATCCACCACAAACATCTTTCCCGGTTGCAACCTGCCGTAGTTCTTAACCAACTTGGGATCTACAGGTAATGCGCCGGTTTCAGATGCCATAATCACCCGATCATCGTGGGTAACACAAAAACGGGACGGGCGCAGTCCGTTACGGTCTAAAGTAGCGCCAATCATTTTTCCGTCCGTAAACGATATGGATGCGGGCCCATCCCAGGGCTCCATTACGGCTGCATGGTATTCATAAAAAGCTCTTTTTACAGGGTCCATTCCCGGGTTATCATCCCAGGCTTCGGGGATTAGCATCATCATCACGTGCGGTAGCGAACGGCCCGTCAAAGTAAGGAGCTCTATCATATTGTCGAGACAGGCAGAGTCAGATTGTCCGGGCGAAACAATGGGCAACAGCATATCCATTTCCTCCCTGGTAAAATAAGGAGAATAAAAACTATGTTCACTGGACTTCAGCCAATTCAGATTTCCCTGCAGCGTGTTGATCTCTCCATTATGGGCGATATAACGAAAAGGCTGCGCCAGCTTCCACGAGGGGAAGGTGTTGGTGGCAAAACGGGAATGAATAAGTCCAAAAGCGCTCACCACCTCATGATGGCTCAGGTCAGGAAAATACGTGCGCACCTGCAAACTGGTAAGCTGACCTTTATAGGTAACCGTTTTGTAAGAAAGGGAAGCGATATAAAAACCGATATTGTCTTTCTTAACCGTATTGTGGATGGTGTGCGTTGCATAATTCCTTAAGATGAATAATTTACGCTCAAAATCTTCCGGGTTTTGAATCTCTTCCGGACAGGCGATAAAAACCTGTTCCATAACTGGTTCTACCGACAGCGCCGTTGAACCGATGCCCGATGTATTGACCGGAACTTTACGATATGTGAGTATCTTCAGTCCGAGTTTCTCAGCCGCTCTCGAAAAGATATCACGGCATTCCTCGCGGAGCCTGATTTCGTCGGGAAAGAAAATAACACCCACTCCATAACGTTCAAACGGAGGTAGCTGAATGCCCAGTTTAACGCACTCCGTAAAAAAGAACTCATGGGGAACCTGGATCATAATACCCGCACCATCCCCGGTATTGGCCTCACAGCCGCACGCTCCCCTATGTTCCATATTTTCTAAAAGCGTGAGCGCATCTAAAACTATCTGGTGGGACTTATTGCCTTTGATATTGGCTACAAAACCTACACCACAGGCATCGCGCTCAAATTCCGTTCTATACAAACCCGTTTTACTCATAGACCGGTAATATTAATATTATTTAAATAAAATGAAAATACTTAAATATTCTCTAACTATATGGCAGGAATCGGTATAAAAGTACTAAAGAGAAGGCAAAAATATTATATTTTTTTAAAAAAATCTCACTCCGTTAACAATTGATTTACACGAGGTACCCAAACAGCTTGTCGTCCTTATTGATTTCGAAATAGTCAATCTGATAGTCTTTCATCCGACGGATGAGATAAGCGTAATCATTCTTATCATGCAGTTCAATGCCCACCAGGGCAGGCCCGGCCTCCTTATTGGTCTTCTGGATGTATTCAAAACGGGTAATGTCATCCGTGGGACTAAGTACATGATTCACAAACTCTTTCAGTGCCCCCGGACGCTGGGCAAAGCTGATGAGAAAGTAATGTTTTAGTCCTTCATACTGAAGCGAACGCTCCTTAATTTCGGGGAGACGGTCTATATCATTATTACTACCACTCACGATGCAGGCCACTTTTTTACCCCTGATTTTATCGGCATAATCATCCAGTGCCGTAATGGACAACGCACCGGCAGGCTCTACAACAATGGCATCCTCATTATACAGCTTAAGGATAGTGGTACACACTTTCCCTTCGGGCACCGACAATAAATCATCCAAAACGTCTTTACAAATTTTATAACTGATATCCCCCACTCTTTTAACCGCAGCGCCGTCCACAAAGCTGTCAATTCGGTCAAGGGTCATGGGATGACCGGTGTCAAAAGCCAATTGCATGGAAGCCGCTCCCGCCGGTTCCACTCCTATTATCTTTGTCTGCGGACTTGCCGATTTGAAATAAGTTCCCACTCCCGCCGCCAGTCCACCCCCGCCTATGGGGATAAAAACAAAGTCTATTTCCGGCTGGTCTTCCAATATCTCTACACCTACTGTGCCCTGTCCCTCAATAATCGCATAATCGTCAAAAGCGGGAATAAAAACCATATTATGCGAATCTGTATAAGACTTGGCAGCCGCCGCGCAATCGTCATACGTATCACCGGCTAACTTAATTTCTATATTTTCTCCACCAAACATTTTCGTTTGGCTGATTTTTTGCCGCGGTGTAATCACGGGCATAAAGACTACTCCCCTGATGTTCAACTTCCTGCAACTAAATGCAAATCCTTGTGCGTGATTGCCGGCGCTGGCACAAACCACGCCCCGCAACTGCTGCTCTTTCTCCAGGGTACTGATCATATTATAGGCGCCCCGTAGTTTGTAAGATCGCACGACCTGCAGGTCTTCTCTTTTCAGGTACACATCACAACCATATTTTCCCGACAAATTATTATTCAGCATCAGGGGCGTCCGCTTAACGGTACCCTTAAGCCGGCTTGCTGCCTTCTCAAAAAAAAGCCTTCCTGACCATTCAGGAAGGCTTCCGTCAATTTGAGCATTTTTGTCTAAATCATCTGCCAAATCCTCCGTACTCATTGCTCTATGCGTTTAAATTTACTTTTGGTTTTCAGGCCGTAGACTTCTTACTGTCTTACCCGCCTGCCATAATTCGCTCTCGCGTAATTCCTTCAATTCATCCTCCAGTTTTTCGCGATAGTCCGGTTTACTGTTGCTATCAATAGAACGCTGTGATTCTTTACCCGCTGCCACGCTTTCATATAATTCCTTAAACACGGGGGCTGTAGCATCCCGGAATCTTTTCCACCAGTCTAAAGCACCACGCTGTGCAGTAGTAGAACAATTAGCATACATCCAATCCATTCCGTTTTCTGCTACTAACGGCATTAAAGACTGCGTAAGTTCTTCCACTGTTTCGTTGAATGCTTCAGAGGGCGTATGACCGTGATCCCGCAATACCTGGTATTGCGCGGCAAAGATACCCTGGATAGCTCCCATCAAAGTACCTCTTTCCCCGGTCAAATCACTATATACTTCTCTTTTGAAATCGGTTTCAAATAAATAGCCGCTTCCTACAGCAATTCCCAGGGCAATCACCCGGTCCTTTGCCTTTCCAGTAGCATCCTGGTAGATGGCATAACTACTGTTTAACCCGCGTCCCTGGAGGAACATGCGGCGAAGAGAGGTGCCTGAACCCTTCGGCGCCACTAAGAACACGTCAACATCTTTGGGAGGGATGATCCCGGTTTGCTCGTTAAACGTGATACCAAATCCGTGGGAAAAATACAGGGCTTTACCCGCTGTAAGGTGCTTCTTCACGGTAGGCCACAATTCAATCTGGGCGGCATCACTCAGCAGATAACAAATAATAGTTCCTCTTTTCAGTGCTTCCTCTATTTCAAACAGGGTTTCACCCGGCACAAATCCGTCCCTGACAGCCTTATCCCATGTTTTTGAATTCTTACGCTGGCCAACAATCACGTTGATCCCGTTGTCGCGCTGATTCAACGCCTGTCCGGGTCCCTGAACGCCATAACCGATGACCGCCACCGTTTCATTTTTTAGTATTTCCTGGGCTTTACTTAGTGGGAACTCTTCACGAGTTACTACATTTTCTTCCACACCGCCGAAATTTAATTTTGCCATCTTTTTAATTTGAAAATTTGTTGATTTGGGTAATTAAAATGTAAATGTATGCTTTGCTAAAAATCCTACAAACTAAATACTTCATTCTGCTTATCTAAAAACTCATTCTCCACGAGTACCTCACCGGGTTCTTCAGCCTCAAATTCCTTCAGTTTTTCATAAAACCCCTTGCTGGCATTAATAATAGCCACCCGTGCACTACGGACGAATTCGATTAATCCCAGAGGCGCAAGTGCGTCAATCAGGTTATTGATTTCTTCACGGTGACCGGAGGTCTCAAAAACCGTATAATCCTTCCGGATAACAACCGCCCTCGCTCCATACTTCCGGAGTAAGCGCTCCACTTTCACATCTTCAATCACTTTATCCGTTGACACTTTATAAAGAGCCAGCTCCTGCCACACGATCTCATCATTAGTATTATAATAGGCCTTCAGTACCTCCACCTGTTTTTCTATCTGGCGCACCAGCTTCTTCACTACTTCTTCCGCCTCGTGAATGACAATGGTAAACCGATGAATCCCCTCGATTTCCGAGGGAGAAGTATTTAAACTCTCTATATTTATTTTACGTCTCGAGAACATCATGGCAATGCGATTCAACAAGCCAATTTGGTTTTCTGTATATACGGTAATGGTATATTCCTGTTTCATTGCTTATAATTTCCTTTTAATAATTTATAAATTCCGCCCATAGCGATAAAAAACGCCAATTTTTATTTCAGCCTTATTTCCGCTACGCCGCATCCCTGGGGTACCATGGGGAACACGTTGTTTTCCTTACCTACCATAACCTCCAGCAGGTAAGAGCCTTTGTGCGCCATCATTGTCTCTATGGCCGCTTTAAGCTGCTCCCGTTTGGATATGTTTTGCGACTCAATTCCGTAAGCATTGGCGAGCATCACAAAATTCGGACTTGAAATATTCACAAAAGAGTATCTCCTATCATTGAATAATTGCTGCCACTGACGCACCATGCCGAGGAAATTATTATTGAGGATGATGATCTTCACTGCTATACCCGATTGCATGATTGTCCCCAACTCCTGCATGGTCATCTGAAAACCTCCATCGCCGATAATGGCTACCACCTGTCTGTCCGGCGCGCCGAACTTGGCTCCTACGGCTGCGGGCAATCCAAAACCCATAGTACCCAGTCCGCCGGACGTAACGTTACTCATGCTATGATTAAAAGTGGCATAGCGACAGGCTACCATTTGGTGTTGTCCAACATCCGTAACAATAACGGGTTCTCCCTTCGCTACTTCATTCAATGTCCTTATCACTTCACCCATAGTCATTACTTCTCCCGTCGGGTTTAGTTCGGGATTAATCACGATCTCTTCTTCCTGCTTTCTGAGGTCATTAAATCTCTTCAGCCAGTCCGGGTGCTGCTTTTTCTGTATCAACTTCGTCAGCATCGGAAGCGTTTCCTTACAGTCTCCCCATACCGGCACGGTGGCTTTAATATTTTTGTCTATTTCAGCAGGATCAATATCCAGGTGAATCACTTTTGCCTGCCGGGCATATTTATCCAGGCGGCCGGTCACCCGGTCGTCGAACCGCATGCCTACCGCGATCAACACATCACATTCATTGGTCAGCACATTGGGTCCATAATTTCCATGCATACCCAGCATACCCACGTTCAGTTCATGATTGGTGGGCAGTGCGCTTAATCCCAATACCGTCCAGGCGGCGGGCAAACCACCCTTCTCAATAAATTCCCTGAATTCTTTTTCTGCTTTTCCTAAGATTACCCCCTGTCCAAAAAGTACAAAAGGCCTTTCCGCTGCATTGATCAAATCAGCAGCTTCTTTAACATACTCAGGACGGACTATTGGTTTGGGGCGATAGCTGCGTATATGATTACAGGGTTGATATCCGGGATATACGAATTTCTCGGTCTGTGCATTCTTGGTGATATCCACCAACACCGGTCCCGGTCTCCCTGAACCGGCGATATAAAACGCTTTTGCAAGTACGCCGGGTATTTCCGAAGCCTCGGTCACCTGGTAGTTCCATTTGGTAATGGGTGTGGTGATATTGATAACATCCGTTTCCTGAAAAGCGTCTGTACCAAGCAGGCTGGCAAATACCTGCCCCGTAATGCACACGAGGGGTGTACTGTCAATCTGGGCATCTGCCAACCCCGTCACCAGGTTGGTGGCTCCGGGGCCGCTGGTTGAAAACACCACGCCCACCTTACCGGAGGTCCGCGCATATCCCTGGGCGGCATGGATAGAGCCCTGTTCATGGCGGGCGAGCACATGATTCAGCAGACCGGAATAATCGTATAAAGCATCGTAAATAGGCATAATGGCGCCCCCCGGATATCCGAAGAAATCAGTAACATGTTCGGCCACCAACGCTTCCACCACGGCCTGAGCCCCGGTTATTTCATCCCCTTTAGAAAATCTTCCCTGCCTGGCAGGTGCAGTTTTTTTGGCTATTTTTTTTGTATCCTTTTCAGCCAACACTGTATTACTCATAATGATAATTTTTCTTTGTTACAATAATTCTTAATACTTATTGGAGTTCCGGATTATGTTATCCTTATACCTCCGGTTTATTACAGCTCGTCGGTGACACAACCCTGACTGGCATCCTTAACGCTAACCGCATATTTCAACAAAACGCCGTTCTTCACTTTCAAAGCCGGTTTCTTCCAGGCGGCTCTTCTGCGCGCAATCTCTTCTTCACTCACTTTCAGGTTGAGGGTATTTGTAGTAGCATCTATTTCTATGATATCATCATCCTTCACCAACCCTATCAAACCGCCGTCATAGGCTTCAGGAGTAATATGTCCCACGACAAATCCATGGGTGCCCCCGCTAAACCTACCGTCTGTAATCAATGCTACAGATTTACCTAACCCTGCGCCAATTATGGCTCCCGTTGGTTTCAACATTTCCGGCATCCCTGGCGCTCCTTTAGGTCCTTCATTTTTGATAACCACCACATCACCTTGTTTTACGCGACCGTTAGCTAATCCTGCAATGAGGTTTTTCTCCCCGTCAAATACCCTGGCCGGGCCTTCAAACCGCTCTCCTTCTTTTCCACTGATTTTGGCCACACTACCTTTTTCTGCGAGGTTACCATATAATATCTGCAAATGGCCGGTCTTCTTTATGGGATTTTCTAAAGG
Organism: Chitinophagaceae bacterium; assembly: GCA_019454915.1. GTDB lineage: Bacteria > Bacteroidota > Bacteroidia > Chitinophagales > Chitinophagaceae > Agriterribacter. The sequence continues at coordinate 4,591 of JACFNM010000080.1, read as the reverse complement.
ATAAATAATGTCCTGCGTAGTAAAATCAATTGGCTTGACATCCGCCAGATTCTCTGCAATGGTCTTACCCGTTACTGTCATGCAATCTCCATGCAACAATCCCTTATCCAGTAAATAGCGCATAACAGAGGGGATACCTCCGTGTTCATAGAGGTCTTGCATTAAATATTTCCCGGAAGGTTTGAAATCTGCCAGTACGGGCGTCTGATCACTCATCTTCTGAAAATCATCCAGCGTAATGTCAATACCCACGCTCCTGGCAATAGCGATAAAATGCAGAACGGCATTGGTGCTGCCACCGGTGATAATAATAACCCGAAGCGCATTCTCAAAAGCCTTGCGGGTCATGATATCCTTTGGCAAGATGTTCTTCTCCAATAAGTTTCTCATAGCCTTTCCCGCAGCGAGGCACTCTGCGTGCTTCTCGGGACTGATTGCCGGGTTGGAGGAAGAATAGGGCAAACTCATTCCCATGGCTTCAATACCCGAGGCCATCGTGTTGGCCGTATACATTCCACCGCAGGCGCCCGGGCCGGGACAACTATTCCTGACGATACCCTTAAAATCTTCTTCACTCAGGTTACCGGCAATTTTCTGACCTAAAGCTTCAAAAGAAGATACAATATTCAAATCCTCACCTTTATAATGACCCGGCGCTATTGTACCGCCGTATACCATGATCGCTGGCCGGTTTAAGCGTCCCATCGCCATAATGCTTCCGGGCATATTTTTATCACACCCCGGTAAAGCAATCAACCCGTCATAATATTGTGCGCCACATACCACTTCTATGCTATCTGCTATCACATCACGACTGACGAGGGAATACCGCATTCCGTCGGTACCATTGCTGATCCCATCGCTCACGCCTATTGTATTAAAAATCAAGCCCACCAGATCACTATCCCACACGCCTTTCTTCACCAGCTTCGCTAAATCGTTGAGGTGCATATTACAGGTGTTCCCTTCCCAACCCATACTCACAATGCCCACCTGTGCCTTTTTGAGGTCCTCATCGGTAAGTCCAATTCCATATAACATTGCCTGGGCTGCGGGTTGGGTCGGATCTTGTGTAATCGTTTTTGAATATCTGTTAAGTTCCATAGTTGTATTTGTTATGCTAAAGAGGTTTTTATTTTTCGTCTTAGGGATTTCCGTTTTTATCCATAAACTATCCGCCCTTTTTCATAGTCTTCAATTTCCGATTTCATGTTCAGCAGATAATCAATATCATCATATCCGTTCAGCAGGCAGGTCTTTTTATAATGATTGATGTCGAATGACTGGCTTGCGCCGGTGGCCACCACTTTTATAAATTGTTCTTCCAGGTTCACTTCAATCTCCGTCTTCGGATTTTCATATATCGCATCAAAAAGTTGCTGAAGGAAGTCATCGGTTATCAGCACGGGTAACAGGAAATTATTCAGCGCATTATTTTTAAAAATATCGGCGAAGAAGCTGCTGACCACCACATCAAATCCATAGTCTTTCAGCGCCCAGGCAGCATGTTCCCTGCTGGAACCACAACCGAAGTTCTTTCCGGCAACTAAAATCTTTCCGCTATAGGTTGGGTCATTCAGCGGGAAATCCGCTATGGGATGCTGATCATTCCCCCTTTCATAGCGCCAGTCCCTGAACAAATTTTTTCCAAAGCCCTCCCTCGTAGTAGCCTTCAGAAAACGCGCAGGGATAATTTGATCCGTATCTATGTTCTCAATAGAAATGGGAACCGCCGTACTCTTGATGATATTGATTGATTTACTCATTGATTATTTGACATTTGAGGTGTAACACCCGGTTTTCTTTTTCTTGCTTCTGTCATTAAATTAACTCCCGTACGTCCGTCACTTCACCGGTGATCGCGGCCGCAGCAGCCGTTAAGGGGCTTGCCAGCATCGTTCTGGCGCCCGGGCCCTGTCTTCCCTCGAAGTTGCGGTTGGAAGTGGAAATGCAATATTTACCGGCCGGTATTTTATCTTCATTCATACCGAGACAGGCGGAACAGCCCGGTTGCCTTAAAAAGAATCCTGCCTCTTCAAACACTTTATTTATTCCTTCTTCAATGGCCTGCTTTTCTACCTGTTTACTGCCCGGCACCACCCACACTTCCACATGCGGAGCTTTCTTCTTTCCTTTGACGAAGGCCGCTACCTTCCTCAAATCCTCAATACGGCTGTTTGTACAGCTTCCTATAAAAACATAATCCACTTTTTTGCCCTTCATGACCTCGCCCGGGTTCAAACCCATATAGTGCAGGGATTTTTCAAACGAAGGTTTTTCTCTCTCATCAATCTCCGTCAACTGCGGGATGTGGCCGGTAATTTTCACACCCATACCAGGGTTGGTTCCGTAGGTTATCATGGGCTCGATGTCCGCCGCATTGATATGAAGCTCCTTATCGAAGACGGCGTCGTCATCGGTACACAGGGTCTTCCAGTCTGCTACCGCTTTGTTCCAGGCTTCCCCGGCAGGCGCAAACTTTTTACCTTTAATATAAGCGAAGGTTGTTTCATCCGGCGCTATCATACCGCAACGCGCTCCCATCTCTATGCTCATATTACAGATAGTCATGCGCGCCTCCATAGACAAGTCGCGGATAGCCGAGCCCGCATATTCCACTGCATAACCCGTAGCGCCACTCGCCGATATCAATGAAATGATATGCAGGATAATATCTTTTGAAAACACGCCCTTATTCAGTTTCCCTTCCACATTGATGCGCATGAGTTTCGGCTTTGACTGCATCAGGCACTGCGTAGCGAGCACCATTTCCACCTCGCTGGTACCGATTCCAAATGCAATCGTACCAAAGGCGCCGTGTGTAGAAGTGTGACTGTCTCCGCACACGATGGTCATACCCGGCTGCGTAATCCCCAGTTCCGGGCCGATGACGTGTACAATACCCTGAAAGGGATGTCCGAGCCCGTATAGTTCAATACCAAATTCGGCGCAATTCTTTGTCAACTGCTCCACCTGCCTACGAGATAATTCTTCTTTTATCGGAAGTTCCTGGTGAATGGTCGGTACGTTATGGTCGGCAGTAGCCACCACCTGCGCGGGGCGAAAAACTCTTAGTCCCCTGTCGCGCAGCCCTTTAAAAGCCTGGGGGCTTGTTACTTCGTGAATAAAATGCTTGTCAATATAAAACACCGAAGGACCTCCCGGAATCGTCTTGACCACGTGCCGGTCCCAAACCTTATCAAATAATGTATTACCCATTTTTATAGTTTTTTATATGCGTAGCGTTACACACCACGCTTATCAAAGCGCTTAACGAAACATCCCAGACATTCGCATGATTACGCAAGAGCCACTTCTGGAAAATTAGCGGTTGCCATTTGTTTTAAATCTTCGTCTCCCACTTCTTTTTTCTGATCGGCAACTTTCAGGAAAACATCATATAAGACATCAATTTCATTACGGTTAAAATTGTATCCTATTTTTTGAAAGCGGTGAGCCAGTGCAGAACGTCCGCTTCTTGCGGTCAGCACTATCTTTGAACTGTCTGCTCCTACTTCTTCGGGGCGGATGATTTCATAGTTTTCGGCATTTTTCAGAAAACCATCCTGGTGGATACCGGAGGAATGCGCAAATGCATTACTGCCCACAATCGCCTTATTCGGCTGCACGGGCATACGCATTGTCTCGGCCACAAGCCGGCTAATCGGGTTCAATTCCTCAGCCTTGATATCGGTATATAAACCCAAAGAATCATGTTGCTTAATAATCATCACCACTTCTTCCAGCGCTGTGTTGCCCGCTCTTTCACCCAAACCGTTAATGGTACATTCAATCTGCCTGGCGCCATTCATCACTCCTGCGATGGAATTGGCGGTTGCCAGTCCCAGGTCGTTGTGACAGTGACAGGAAATTACTGCTTTATCAATATTAGGCACGTGATTCATCAGGTAGGCTATCTTTTCGCCATACTGGTGAGGCAGGCAGTAACCGGTAGTATCCGGAATGTTTACAACGGTAGCGCCGGCTTTAATAACCGCTTCCACTACCCTTGCCAAAAATTCCAGATCAGCCCGCCCGGCATCTTCCCCGTAAAACTCCACATCATCTACCAGGTTGCGGGCGTATTTAACCGCCTCTACTCCCCGCGCAAGAATATCGTCCCTATTAGAGTTGAATTTAGTGGCAATATGCAAATCAGATACACCTATACCCGTGTGAATACGCGGACGCCTGGCGCCTTTCAGTGCGTCTGCGGCTACTTCTATATCCTTCTTTACGGCGCGGGACAACCCGCAAACCGTTGCATTTTTGATTACAGCAGAAATTTTTTGCACCGATTCAAAATCACCCGGGCTGGAAATAGGAAACCCCGCCTCAATAATGTCCACGCCGAGATTCTCAAGGGCTACAGCCAACTCAATTTTCTCATCGGCATTTAATTTACAACCGGGTACCTGCTCTCCATCACGAAGCGTTGTGTCAAAAATATAAACCTTGTTTCTATCCATAGACGGGTTTTAGATTACCAAATCAGCCTCTTCTCAAAGGCAATTATCAATATAAGCTATTTTTATAAGATATTGATAGGATGAAGGAATGCGAATCTACCATTTCCCGCTTTTGGGGAAAA
>JACFNM010000079.1:13471-14258 GCA_019454915.1 Chitinophagaceae bacterium | reverse complement strand
GATCCAGCCCAGCGCCGATTCATTGGTCTTGGCCCAGGTACGGAGAGAATCAACCGCTGCCGCCAGGTGGTTCCGCACGGTATTGGGTGAGATATTCAACTGCTTCGCAATTTCTTCCCGGCTCATGCCGTCCTGTTTGGCTAAACGGTATATTGTTTTTTGCTGGGTTGGGAGGCGACTGATCACGCTTTCAATGATAGCTGTTTTTTCCTTTTCGATCAACTGGTTTTCGACTGAATCCACCGTCTTCTCTCTTTCGTCTGATATCCTCAGCTTATGGCGACGTTCCTGTACTGTTTTCCTGAAAGCTGCATAGACCGTGTTCTGCAGGATAGTGAAGAGGTAGTTTTCGGGTTTTTCAGCAAGCGCGATCTGTTCCCGTTTTATCCATATAGATACAAAAACCTCTTCTACAATTTCCTCCGCCTGATCAGCCGAACGGATCATTTTAAAAGCGGCCGTGTAGAATCTTTCCTTATAATGTTCAAACAGCATGCGGAAAGCGTTTTCATCGCCCTCGACAATCCGGGTTAAGAGTATTTTGATATCAAATTGAGGCACCTGTTGCATAAAACAAACTCGAAGCAGTAGCTGTATAAAGATAAAGTTTTTCTTATTAATTTCTACAATTATAAAAATTCAAGGGAATCTTAACCTGTCAAGCCTATAAAAAAGCAAACGGAAAAACTGTAAAATGAACTTTCGCTAATAGTTATTATACAGCATATAGTGTATATAAACATTCAGGTTATGATTTCTATCACACAGCTAAGATTTCCATTAAATT
>JACFNM010000079.1:0-13461 GCA_019454915.1 Chitinophagaceae bacterium | reverse complement strand
TAAGGTCTCTCTTTCCAAACCCCTTTCCATCATACACTTTAAACAATACACCGACATGCAAAATCATGTCTCTCTATTTCACTGCTCTGAGCATCTCTCTTTTTCCCGGAGGCCCGGGAATTCGTTCCACCTTAAATCCAATGGAAGATAAGGACCTGCGTACAGCCCCTTTGGCACAATACGTAACCAACACGCCGCCATCTGCCATCATAGCATATATTTTTCGGAATAATTCCGTGGTCCACAATTCCGGCTGTACATCCGGCGCAAATGCGTCATAATATACCAGGTCAAACGCCTCCGGGGATTGAAATTCCTGCACAGGTATTTTATACCGGTACAACATAAAATCCGGGTTCAATGCTATTCCGCTTTCACTCTCCTCCCGGTGCATCTTTAGAAAAGCCGTTTGGCATTCAGGGCGATGCAACAAATCTATATAATTAAGCGCCGACCATTCTTCTTCATCCAATGGAAATGGTTCCAGAGCATGATAATGAACAGGGAGTTTTTTTTCCGTTGCGGCTATCAGGGTTAACAAAGCATTCAGTCCCGTTCCAAAACCCATTTCCAGGATGCTCAGGGTTTCAGTCGGACCATTCTTCTCTAACCAATAATCCAAACCGGCGCCTAAGAAAACATGCCGGCTTTCCCGGATAGCGCCATGTATGGAATGATAAGTTACTTTCAATTGGGGTTCGAACAGTGTATAGGAACCATCTTCTGTCATCCTTTTTTCCCTTTGCATATTTAAAAATAAGTAATAAGCCACCAAACACGTTTATCTGTTAAGGACTTTAGTTTTATTTACCTTTACAACCTGTTTTATTTTACACAGGTACAAATATGCAAGGGTATTGTGAATCCTTAACGGAATATAAAAGACTTAGAACCAGGGAAGTAAATATAGGTGGATTGTTAATGGGCAATTTTCATCCTATCCGGATCCAGACTATGACCACTACCGATACTATGGATACCATCGGCACGGTGGAGCAATCCATCCGCTGTATAGAAGCCGGCGCAGAGTTGGTTCGGATTACCGCGCCAAGCAAAAAGGACGCGGAAAATCTCCTGCCTATAAAAAATGAACTTCACAAAAGAGGATATCACACGCCGTTGGTTGCGGATATCCATTTTACACCCAATGCGGCAGAAATGGCTGCCCGCATCGTGGAAAAAGTGAGGATCAATCCAGGCAATTATATTGATAAAAAGAAGTTTGAATTCATTGAATATACGGATGCTGCTTACCAGGAGGAGATGGAGCGTATCCGCCAGCGCTTCACGCCCCTTATCAAAATTTGTAAAGAATATGGAACGGCCATGCGCATCGGTACCAATCACGGTTCGCTGAGCGACCGGATCATGAGCCGTTATGGCGATACGCCGATGGGTATGGTGGAAAGCGCGATGGAGTTTCTGCGAATCGCCAGGGACGAAAATTATCACAACATCGTCTTGAGCATGAAGGCCAGTAATCCCCAAATCATGGTACAGGCTTATCGTTTGCTCATCAGGCAAATGGATGAAGAGTTCCACGAATGTTATCCCCTCCATTTAGGCGTTACCGAAGCGGGAGATGGCGAAGACGGACGTATTAAATCGGCCATCGGCATTGGCGCCTTGTTGGAAGACGGTATTGGCGACACCATACGCGTGTCTTTAACTGAGGATCCGGAATTTGAAATACCCGTATGCCGGGATATCATTAAGCGCTATCCGGAAGCTACGAAGTCATTTGACGCACCGGCACCGGAGAGAATCGCTTTGCCATCCCCTGTTATATATTCTCCCTATCAATACAGAAGGCGAAAGACCTTCGTGGCAGGAAATATGGGTGGACGGAATGTGCCGGTGGTGGTAGCCGATTTGATGAAAGCGGGAACAATTACCCGAACTACGCTGGAGAGAATAGGTTACCGCTACCAGCCGGAGATTGATAAATGGAACATAGGCGATCAGGCAGCCGACTATATATTGTACAAGGGAGACGAACTACCTTTTAAGTTACCCGGCACCCTCAAAGCCATCGTACCGCAGGAATATTGGCAGCGCATCAACGACAAAACAAAATATTTTCCCATATACCGGTTTCAGGAATATCTGGACACCGCTGGTGGGGACAGAAGTTCCGTGCTGAACATTATCCGGTTGGAATGTTTTAACGAGGGCCAATCGTTTAATACAGACGATTTACTCAAAATCAAAGACGATCCAACAGTGGTTTTTGCCTTTAGCAGCGCTAATGAAAACGCTATGCAATCCATCAGGCGCATGTTTATAGAGCTTGTTCAAAAAGATATTCGTCAACCCGTTATCCTGCTTAATTCCAGCAACCAGACCACGCCCGACGAGCACCTGATTCATTTTTCCGCTGAAACCGGCGCCCTGTTCCTGGAAGGATTTGGTGATGGTATCTGCCTGTCCCTGACCGATACAAGTTATACTCAGCTTTCCGAAAATCATCAGCATCTCAATGCCAGCGGCAGAAACTATACAGATAATAAAACCACCGAAGAATTTATCAACAGTACTGCTTTTTCTATTTTACAGGCAACCCGTACGCGTATTTCCAAAACAGAATATATTTCCTGCCCCTCCTGTGGCAGAACACTTTTCGACCTGCAGGAAACAACTGCCAAAATCCGGGCGGTAACCCATCACCTGAAAGGAGTAAAGATCGCCGTAATGGGCTGCATTGTTAACGGACCGGGTGAAATGGCTGATGCAGACTTTGGATACGTGGGTAGTGGGCCGGGAAAAATTACTTTATACAAAGGAAAAGAAGTGGTAAAACGTTCTATTAACAGTGAGGTAGCCGTGGAGGAACTGATCAACCTGCTCAAAGAAAGCGGGGTTTGGGTGGAGCCATAACATAAAAGGATATCCTGCGTTTTTATCCATAACAGCATTTTTAAAGCATAGCGCTTTATCTTTATCTCATGAGTGCGATCAGAAGGCAAAGCATCATTTCCTCTATAGTCATCTATCTGGGCTTTGCCGTGGGGATGCTGAACGTATATTTTTTCACCAAAGACGGACTTTTTACACCGGCCCAATATGGACTTACCAAGATATTCATGGATATATCCGTTATGATAGGCGCCTTGGCCGGATTCTCCATGCCTTCTTTTATTTTCAAGTTTCATCCTTACTATTTCTACCACCTTCCTCCGCAAAAAAACGATATGGTAACCTGGGCGCTGCTGCTCAGTATTATCGGGTTCATCCTGGTCGCTACCGGAGGGTGGGTATTTAAAGATTTGGTTATCCGGAAATTCGGCGCGAATTCTCCCGAGTTGGTTACGTATTATAACTGGGTCTTTCCGATGGGCTTTGGCGTGGTACTCTTTGCCACATTAGAAGCCTATGGATGGGCGGTTCATAAATCGGTCTTTACCAATTTTCTGAAAGAGATTCTGTGGCGGGTGATTGTCCTCTTCCTTATCCTGCTTTTTATCATCCACATCATTTCCGGCTTTGACGGTTTTATCAAATTGTACGCCTTAGCCTTCCCAATTATCGCATTCGTCCTGCTGTTCTATTTAGTGTTTACCAACAGGATTCATTTCACCTTAAAAACCAGCAAGGTAACGAGGCGGCACTTCAAAAAGATACTGGCTTTTTGTGTTTTTAGTTATTCCGGATCCATTGTATTCACGCTTTCGCAAATCTTTGACTCGTTAGTTATAGCAGCCGTACTGGAAGACGGGTTAAGTAAGGCGGGCATCTTTGGGCTGGCCCAAATCATGACCAGTATCATCCAGGCGCCGCAGCGGGGTATCGTGGCAGCTTCAATTGCCCATCTGGCCAGAGCCTGGAAAGATAAGGATATCCCTACTATACAGCGGATCTATGAGCGTTCATCTATCAACCTGCTGCTTTTTGCCGTCGGTATCTTCGCGCTGATAGTGCTCAATTATAAAGATGCCATAACCACGTTTGGACTGAGAGCAGATTATCTGGCTGGCTTTACCGCTTTCATTTTTCTCGGACTAACAAAGGTGGTGGATTTGGGTACCGGCGTAAACCCGCAAATAATAGCTACTTCCAACTATTGGCGCTTTGACTTGTTCAGCGGAATCCTGCTGGTGATTATCATGCTTCCGCTGACGTATATCCTCACCAAACAATACGATATCCTGGGGCCAGCCATCGCCAGTCTCATTTCTATTAGTATTTATAACCTTATCCGAATCGCATTTTTATGGTATAAATATAAATTACAGCCCTTCACTTCAGCCAGTCTGTACACGATCTTAATCGCAGTCTTCTGTTTTGTTGTCAGCTATTTCGCTTTTATCAATATGGAAGGAATGATGGCGCTGATTTTACGCAGTACCCTCTTCATGGGTTTATACGGAATCATCGTAATTTATTTTAAACTATCTCCGGATATAGAACCGGTTTGGAATACCATCAGGAAAAGACTAACAAAATGATGGCCATTGATAACAATTTCCCGTAACCCAACCATGAATGTATTCAAATTGATTTGCTCCATTATTTCTATTTGTAGCTATTTTAATTCAGGCAACTTACCTTGCATAAAAAATTTTTCCAGAAACCATGCAAACTGATTTTCTTGTCATCGGATCCGGTATAGCCGGACTCACCTACGCCCTCAAAGTTGCCCGGGACTGCCCGGATAAAAAACTACTCATTTTTACAAAAACCACGTCAGACGAAACCAATACCAAGTATGCCCAGGGCGGCATAGCCGGTGTATGGGATCATGAAAAGGACAGCTTTGACAAGCATATTGAAGATACCCTGATTGCCGGAGACGGACTCTGCAATGAAAAGACGGTGGAGATAGTAGTGAAAGAAGGTGTGGAGAGGATTAAAGAAATCATTACCTGGGGCGCTGAATTCGATAAGGATCAGGACGGAGATTACGCCTTAGGCAGGGAAGGCGGTCATAGCGAATTCAGGATACTGCATCACAAGGACGTAACCGGAAAAGAAATGGAGCGTGTCCTGCTGGAAGCGATTAAGACGCAACCCAATATTGAAGTCATTACGCACTGTTTTGTTGTAGATATTATAACGCAGCACCACCTGGGTTACCTCGTCACCAAATCCACTCCCGATATAGAATGCTTCGGCGTTTACGTGCTCAACCTCCATACCAATAAAATTGAAAAGGTAACCGCTACCGTTACACTGCTTGCCACAGGAGGCAACGGGCAGGTTTATCGAACCACCACCAATCCTGTAATTGCCACCGGTGATGGCGTAGCCATGGTTTACAGAGCCAAGGGGCGGATAGAAAATATGGAGTTCATCCAGTTTCACCCCACGGCTTTATACGAGCCAGCAGTCAAAGGGCAGGCGTTCCTTATAACAGAAGCCGTTCGGGGCGATGGTGGTATCCTGCGTAATCTGGAAGGAAAGGCATTTATGGAAGAATATGACGAGCGAAAGGATCTTGCACCGCGTGATATAGTGGCCCGGGCTATTGACAGTGAGATGAAGAAAACCGGAACGGAGCACGTGTGGCTCGACTGCCGGACAATGGATAAGGAAAAATTCCTGAAGCACTTCCCTAACATCTACGAGCGCTGTTTATCCGTGGGCATTGACGTACTCCGGGATATGATTCCCGTAGCGCCGGCCGCTCACTACAGTTGTGGAGGCATCAAAACCGATGAATGGGCAAGAACCTCCATCCGGCATTTATTTGCGGCGGGAGAATGTGCATCCACCGGGCTCCACGGCGCCAACCGTTTGGCCAGCAATTCTCTTTTGGAAGCTATGGTTTTCGCCCACCGGGCTTATCTCCACTCCATGGAAATAATAAGAAACACTTCTGATAGAGACAGCCAGAAATGGGCTGTGCAAAATATTCCGGACTGGCGCGCCGAAGGAACCTCGGCTCCTAAAGAAATGATATTGATCACCCAAAGTCTGAAAGAACTTCAGCTATTGATGAGTGATTATGTAGGGATTGTACGGACCAATAAACGCTTAGAAAGGGCTATGCGTCGCTTAGACTTATTACACGAAGAAATAGAAGATCTCTATAAAACAACCGTGGTTTCACCACAGCTTTGCCAGTTGCGCAACATGATCACCGTGGGGTATCTTATTGTAAAATCAGCCCAGTTCAGGCATGAGAGCCGTGGACTTCACTACAATACGGACTACCCGGCAAAAAGCGAACTGGTACAAAACATTGTTCTATAATAAAGAAGGATAAGTCCAATCAGCGAAAACTCACGTTGGATTAGGCGGAATTTCTTATTTCCAAACGCTTTGTATTTACCTTTACACTGATGTATTATATCATAATCGGTTTTCTCTATCTTTTCTCTCTGCTGCCTCTTTGGATCATCTATCGTATATCCGATTTTATCAGCTTCGTGCTCCGTTATGTGGTGGGTTACCGGAGAAAGGTATTGATGAAAAACCTCACCATCGCATTTCCGGATAAAACAGAAAAAGAAAAAAAAGCCATCATCAAAAAATTCTATAGAAACTTCACGGATACCTTTCTGGAAGCGATAAAATTATTGACGATAAAAGAAAGCGTACTGAGGAAGAGGATACAGTTTGACCCTGCGATCTTCAACGACCTGTTCGCCACGGGAAAGAGCTGCCAGGTGCATTTGGGCCACAACTTCAATTGGGAGTGGGTGAATGTGCGGGTGACCCGGGAATTGAAGCATCCATTTCTGGTAGTATATATGCCGATCAATAACAAGTTGGTGGACCGCCTTTTTAAACATTTCAGGGAAAGAACCGGTTCCATTATGTTATCGGCAGCTAATATGCGCAACGAAATACTTCCTTATCGCAGTAAGCAATATATGCTGGCCCTGGTAGCGGATCAAAATCCGGGGAATCCACCCCGTGCCCACTGGGTTAAATTTTTCGGAAGATGGACACCCTTCGTAACGGGCCCGGAAAAAAATGCGCGGGTAAATGATATGCCCGTGGTATTTGCCCGATTCTCGAAACCCAAGAGAGGCTATTACGAAGTTGAGACCAAACTGGCAGCGATGCACCCTGCTTCCATGAAGGAAGGGGAGCTGACGCTTCAATACGTCCGATATTTGGAAGAAGTGATAAAGAAACAACCGGAATGCTATCTATGGAGTCATAACCGGTGGAAATGGGAGATCAAAGAAGAATATGAAGACAGGAAAATTTATGATGATAATCAAAATGCGGGAGTATAAAACTGACATCTATTTTGATTGATTCCAGTTTAAATTCAAATATTGAGGTTCATCAGAGTTGTATTCTCTTTAACTTAGAAAAAATTATCATTACATGCTCAGGAAAATCGCCTTACTGGCTATGAGTTGCTATCTCATTATCTTTCCTTCACTTGCACAGAAAAAACTCGGGAAAAAAGATGCCGCTGCAATGGCAGCAGCCGTTGATACGGCAAAAAATTCCGCTCCGGCCATTCCCAAACCGACCGTTGCCGATAAAACAAAATCAAGTAAAAAATCCGAAGGATTATTCACCATCTATCAGGATACGGCCACCGGATCCGTACAACTGTACATAAAGAAAAACCAGTTGGGCAGGGAGTTTATTTACCAGAGCTTTTCCATGGGTGGTCCCAACAAATTGTATCTCAACCAAAATATGATCCGGACTACCTTTGTATTCACTATTCATAAGTCTTTCGATAAACTTCAGTTTAACAGCGAGAATACCAATTTTTACTACGATTCAACCAATGTTGTGAGTAAAGCAGCCAACGTAGACGTGGCGTCAGCTATCTTTTTTTCAGAAAGGATTGCTTTTGAAGATTCTTCCGGCTACCTTATCCAGGCGGATAATTTATTTTTAAGCGATAAGATGGATCCGATAAAGCCGGTTATCAGTCCGGGTACGCCGCCGACTGCCGTATATAACCTGGGAACAATCAATGCTTCGAAATCGAAGTATCTCGAAATCCGGTCCTACCCCGATAACACAGACGTGGTGGTGGATATGGCTTTTGACAATCCGTTACCGCTCAACCGGGGTGAGAAAGACGTTACCGACCCCAGATATAACCGGGTAAAAATGCAACACTCTTTCCTGGAAATGCCGCAAAATAGTTATCGCTCCCGTAAAGACGACCCGCGGGTAGGATATTTTGGAGCACAGATACAAGACCTGACTTCTGTCTCAGCCACTCCCTATAAAGATTTCATCAGCCGCTGGAATCTTGAAAAAAAGAATCCGGCTGCTGCCATTAGCGAACCGGTTGAACCGATCGTTTTTTGGATAGAAAATACCACACCCATAGAGTACCGTGCTATCATCAAAGAAGCCGGTGAAAAATGGAATGAAGCCTTTGAAAAAGCAGGGTTTAAGAACGCCATCGTCATGAAAATCATGCCCGACACAGCCTCCTGGAACCCGGCTGACATCCGCTACAACGTCATCCGCTGGGTGAGCAGTGCTTACCCTACCTATGGAGCGATTGGTCCAAGCTTCTTTAACCCGCGCACCGGGCAAATCTTAGGCGCCGACATTACCATAGAATGGAGAAGTGCTGCAGGCATAGCCAACACAGACGACCTCTTTAAAGGCAACAGTAACTCTGAAAACCTCCGGCCGGAATCACTTCCCTGGGAAACGAACCCATCTGCCGAAGGCCAACTGGCGTTTAATAGTCAATCCCTGATGCACTGCAATTTAGCCCGGGAGCTGCAGGCACAGTACACAATGGGGCTGACCGTACTGGAAGCACTGGATAATAAACCGGAAGAAATTAAACAAATGCATAAGGAATTCCTCAGCTATCTTATTATGCACGAAATGGGTCACACGTTGGGGCTCAATCATAATATGAAAGCCAGCCAGATGCTTAGCCCAGATCAACTCAACAACAAAAGCATTACGGAACAAACAGGCATGATCGGTTCGGTAATGGACTATCCCGCGATAAACGTAAGCCTGGATCGAAAAAAACAGGGAAATTATTTTACTGCAAAAGCGGGTCCCTACGACCTTTGGGCAATTGAATACGGATATACGCCTTTCACTGCGGAGGAAGAAAAGGCGGGGTTAGATAAAATACTCAACCGGAGTACCGATCCGCAGCTTGCCTTCGGTAATGATGCTGATGACATGCGCTCGCCGGGAAAAGGAATTGACCCCAGGGTGATGGTTAATGATTTAAGCAATGACATGATCACGTACGCAGACGAGCGATTCCGGCTGGTAAATAGTTTAATGCCCAAATTAAAAGACAGGTATAGCATCCCCGGCCAGAGCTATCAGGAACTTCGTCAGCGATACCTGATGCTGCAAAGCCAGCGAATGCAAATGGCCAACGCTTTAAGCCGGTACATTGGTGGCGTATATGTTGACCGGAGCTTTGCCGGCCAGGAAACTAACGGAAAGCCATTCACGCCTGTGCCTCTTGATTTACAGAAAAAAGCGCTGGCGTTGTTAAACAAGTACGTCTTTGCCCCGGATGCCTTTCAATCGGACCTGGTTTTACTTCCTTATCTACAGCAGCAACGACGGGGTTTTAACTTTTTCAGCACTACAGAAGACTATAAACCACAATCCACGGTTCAGATTTTTCAGTTAAGCCTGTTAGCGCATCTGTTACATCCGGTGACGCTTCAGCGCATTAACAACAGCAGTTTATATGGCAATAAATACAGTACGGCCGCCCTTACCTCCGATTTAAACCACTACTTTTTCGCTGCTGATCTCAGCACCAGGGTGAATTTATACAGGATCAATTTACAAACAGAATACGTGAAAGCGCTGGTTGCCATTGTTCAAAGCGTGCCGCCGGTAAACTATGACAATGCGTCTAAGGCCGCTGCTTTGGCTTCACTTAAAAAAATAAGAATCATGCTCGCCAATGCTGCTTCGCCGGATGAACCGACCCGCGTACACCGGGATAACCTTCGCTTCCTGATTGATAAAGCCTTGTCAGTGAAATAGGCTCCTAACCTGATCAACTACTTTTTTTCTGATTCTGTCAATCGTTGATGCCTGGCAATACTGGCAATATAAATGGAGAAGCCGGCAATAGCAATATCCTTCAGCGCGTTTATGAGAGCCAACTGACGTAAAGCAGGATCTCCGGTATGTAAATGATTGGGAATATGGATCAACAGCACAAAAGTGATTAACAACGCTCCAAGCATATATCCTGCGATAGAAATAAAACGATTAGTCAGAAATGCCAGGGCCGCCAGGATAAATGCAATACCTACAAAATAAACCCACATTATACCATTGGGGAGATACAAGGGGACATAGTTGAGCATCTGATTCGGACTGGTAAAATGAATGACGCCGAAGATAATCATAACAACAGCCAGAAGCCAGATAGCTATACGGGAAATTGTTAAGTGTATCATGATAAAGAGCTTTTGTTGCTATTAAGTTAACTCTTTTTTTTCACAAAAACGAATTAATTTAACCGGGCGCAACTCTGCTTTTATGTCTGTTCCTTCTTCATTTCTTTGGCAAGCTGACTCACCATCTCGTTTTGTGTTTGTTGGACCTCCATCAGTCTTAAATTTTGATTAATGAGCAGGTGGTCGATTTTTTCGTGTAAAAGGCGAATCTCAAGCTCTGCTTTTAAATTTATCTTGTAATCGTGCTCTGCTCTCGATCTGTCCTTAGCTTCCTGTCGGTTCTGACTCATCATGATGACGGGCGCCTGAATGGCTGCCAGACACGAAAGAACCAGGTTGTCCATTATACTACTCACCACCTCCTTCTCCACATCAGTAAGCTCTCCTATCTCCTGGCGTAACAATGCTTCAATATACATCTTCCTTTGCTGTTGTAAAGCATCAATAGAAATGAGACTCGTTTCATTAAATCCCGGATAATGTTCCCTGATGAAATTGAACAGAGGTTTGCGAAGTTGGGCAGCTTTAAACAGCTCACCACCCGGATAGGTTTTCTGAGTGATGAAACATTTATTATCCATATCACAGAGTTTTACCAAACTCAGGGAAATAGCAGCAGATTATATCCGACTCCTTTTCGAACACAAAAAAACCAGTTGGTGGGAAACAAGCTTCTGAATGGAGTGGGAGGCTATGAATCGGGCACATTGAGCCGGAAGCCGAATCCATGGATGGTCTCAATATTTACGGAAGGATCCCACTTAAAATGTTTTCGCAATTTGGTGATGAAGACATCCATACTTCTGCCTAAAAAATAGTCATCTTTACCCCATACATTTAACAGGATCTCTTCGCGTTTTAAAATACCATTCGAATGGTCGCAAAAGAACTTCAATAAATCCGCCTCTTTTTGAGTAAGCCCGGCCGTTTCGTCCTTAGAAAACAGCTTCAGTTCTGTATAAGAAAACCTGATCGCTCCCAGGTTATATTCCGTTACGTTATCGGAGAATAATTTTTTTGACCTGCGTAAAAACACATTCATCCGCATCAACAATTCCTTCATGCTGAAAGGCTTGGTAATATAATCATCGGCTCCGCTCTTAAAACCTTTTAATTTATCTTCTTCCATAGACTTGGCCGTGAGAAACAGAATGGGAATGATATCGTTTTTTTGCCGGATCTTCCTGGCCACTTCAAAACCATCTTTAAGAGGCATCATGATATCCAGCAAACAAATATGAAAGCTTTCTTTTTGAAAATATTGCCAGGCTTGTTCACCGTTTGAACACAATACTACCCGATAACCCTCCTGCTCCAGGCTGTCTTTGATTACATATCCTAACGACAGGTCGTCTTCTGCTAATAACACATTACCCTTTTCTGTATGCATCCGGAAATAGTTTACTCAGGTAAAATAATTTTGAATACCGTTCCGATATCGGGTACGCTGCTCACCATGACTTTTCCGCCATGAGCACTCACTATCTTCTTCACAAAATTAAGTCCCAAACCAAATCCCTTGACATTATGTACATTGCCGGTAGGGACCCGATAGAATTTTTTAAAAATATGTTTCAGATACCTCTCTTCAATTCCAATTCCGTTATCTTTTACCAGGATAAATTTTCCTGAACTTCCCATTCCCGCCTCAATAACGACCACCGGCTGATCTGAGTATTTGATGGCATTTTCAATCAGATTAACAAGGGCAAGCTCCAAATGAACCTTGTCCGCCTTCACGGTCAATTCTTTCTCTTCTTCCAGTTTAAGCTCTATGCGCACTTGTTTTTTTTCTATGAGCGGTTGCAATTTGGATAAGGCCTGATGGATAAGTTCACCCACCTGAACAGACTCCTTCCTTACCTTTAAATTTCCATGTTCCGAGACTGCCGTTTTTAACAGTCGCTCTACCTGGTTCTCCAGGTGTTCTGTTTCATTGGTAATGATTTTAGCGTATTTCTCCAGGCGCTGCGGTTGCTGTACTATCCCGGGAGAACTCAGTACGTCGGCCGCAATTTTCATCACAGCTAAAGGGGTTTTAAACTCATGAGTGAAATTATTTACAAAATCTTTTTGTACTTCAATCAGAAATTTCTGTTTGTAAAAAAAGAACAAACTGACAGATAGCCCCGTCAATAGAAGAATTAAAATAATGCTGCCTCCGATCCAAAAGCCCAGCTGAGATAATATATAGCTGCTCCTGTCCGGAAAGTTTAATAAGATATAAGAATAATCCTGAACATACACTCCTGTAGGGTAAAAAGTATCCGAGGTTTCCGGACCAGGCAGGTAAATCGTGCGGTGATACACATACTCCTGCCGGCTGCCATCAAACAAAGCAAGATTGCATTTGGTCAGAATATTAAAATCAAGCAGCTCGCGTGTAACAAATTTTACTAACTCGTTGCCCGCAGGTAGTCTATCAATCCTGATAACAAAAACATTCGATGACGGGCGCAAAGTAATCATCTGCTGCAAGTGTCCTCCCGGGCTGTCCGAGAGTTCTAAATCTTCAAAAAGCCCGCGAACACATTTCACTACATTGGTATCAAATTGCTTTTGTTCTAACTGATAGATATCGTTCAACCAATAAAGTTGAATAGCTATAATCAGCCCAATGACCACCGTAGCGACCAATACTATCCATTTCAACGTAGCGGAGCGCATACCTAAACGGTTTACAGAAATAATAGACACAAATATGTTCCTTATTATTTAAAATAAGTGAGTCCTTTCTTCCTTTATTGTTAATCCGCCGTTAACCCCTTTGAAGACTGCATTAAAGGAGGTAATATTGATGTACAAAATCAACCGTTGCATTGCTTTTACTTCCAACCTCCACCAAGAGATCGGTATAAATCGAGGGTAGCTTGAAGTAATTTGTTTTGTGATGCCGTTCGGTTAAGTTCTGATTCCAGTACACCCTTTTGTGCCGTGATGACTTCAAGATAACTCGCATAGCCGCTTAGATACAAATCATTCGAAATATCTACAGCATCTGTCAGATATTGTGCTTCAGCCTGATTAAGTGCTACTATTTTTTTATAATGCTTAATACCTTTCAAATAGCTCAACACCTCCTGATACGCTTCTAAAACCTTCTGTCTAAAGTTATTAAATG
>JACFNM010000620.1 GCA_019454915.1 Chitinophagaceae bacterium | reverse complement strand
CTGCCCCAGCGGATTGGCAGCAAACAAGCCATAACCTCTTGCATGCCAGTAAGTAGGGTAACCTATATTTCCGGGGTAATCAATGATAACAACACTATTGATGTCCTCTCCCTGTTTTCCATACAGCATGCACCACTGTGCCCGCGTTCCCCAAACCGCGTCTCCTTCCTTTCCCTCGCTGGTAATATAATTTCCGGAGGGAGCGCCGTCCCTGTTGCTTTCTACCACTGTTACGTTTCCCTTATCGTCCTTAAATTCTTTTTTGTTAGTTGAAGGCATTTCCAGTTCGTGCGCAACCCTTAATCCTAACATGCCATCCTTCACGTCCGGCAGATTTATATTCTGAACGGCGGTGAGCGTGGTTACCCGGTCAATAATTCTCATTTTTGCATCCGCCTTAAAATAATAGGTCGTGGCTTCACTCATTAATACCTGGTTCCTTTGGTTCACCCAGTCAGATTCAATTCTTATCATTCCTCTCTTGCCGGTTTTGATTTTAGCAATTTTTTTTGCTTTGATCCAGCCATATTTATCCTTTTTATCGGCAGGAATGGCATAGGAGTTATTCCAAAAATCAAGTCCGTTCACGCTTTCGTAATTCAACCAAAGTCCTGTATGATGCGGATGATCGGTGGGTTCATCCGGACGGGTAGCATACGGAAAGCCCCGGGTTATTATATGACCGTCGGGTGCATATATCGGGTACAGAAAAGGCTTTTCAAGCGTATCAGTATACACCAGGCTGGTAAACGGTTCACCATTAGCCGTAACGGTAACCCTTTTTGCCGCTTCATCCTGTTTTATTTCGATATTATACATGGGTTGTTTGCTCCTGGCGCCCTGTGCATTGGCGTGTATACTCCAAAAAGAACTGCACAATAAAAAAGCGCCCAACTGCAGCATCCTGTTCTTGATTTTTTTAACCATAATAACATATTTTACCAAAGCACCCAACGCTTTGCCGGGCAGAGAATTCGCCTGCCAGGTTCGTTCAACCTGTCGAAAATAATATAAACTTCGCGGTTTACAATGTCTGTATAAAAATCTCCCATACTTTTTCTTACATTTATGACTACATCAAAACTCTTTATATGGAAAATTCACGCAGAGCATTTATTAAAAAGGGAGCTATGGCAGGTATAGCTACTTATATGGGGACAAAAGGATTCAGCGCTCAAAGTTACCGGAGAATCATAGGGGCAAATGACCGGGTTAATGTTGGCGTAGTCGGCTTTTCAGACCGGTTCCGGGGAGCCTTATTGCCTTCCTTTCTGAAATTGCGCAAAGAACTGAACTTTGATATGGTGGCTGTTTCAGATATATGGAAGCTCAGAAGGGAACAAGGTCAGGCCTATTTAAAAGACAAACTGGGCCACGATATTGCTCCTTGCGTCAATAACGAAGCCTTATACAGCTTAAAGAACATTGATGCAGTATTTATAAGCACCGCCGATTTTCAGCATGCTCTGCATACCGTTGAAGCGGTGAAAGCCGGTAAAGATACCTATACGGAGAAGCCCTTAGCCGAAACAATGGCGGATGCCAGGGCGGTATTGAAAGCGGTGAAAGATAGTGGAAAGAT
>JACFNM010000619.1 GCA_019454915.1 Chitinophagaceae bacterium | reverse complement strand
CGTAAAGTCTAATGTAAAAACAGTCGTGTGTGTTTTTGAACCCATTTTACATTTACGATTAAAAAAGAGCAGTACGGCTACTGCCGGTATCGCAGGAAATGGATCCGCTAACTCCGATAATGCATCACCCGACGAAGGATACCAGTCAGGCGTTACACAGGCAGATATTAACAACGAAACGGAAATCGTAGCGGAGAGCGAGTATTATAATACAGACGGCAGCGCCAATCTTGGCAGCCAGAATAATGACCAATACGGCTGCTATCTGAATATGGTAACCGGACAGGTAATGGATGATATAGACGCAGCCGGCAACTCGAAGAATATTGACCTCATCTTTACGGCTACCGGAGCATTCAACGAACAGGTTCCGATGTATGCATTTCTTACACCTGCTTATGTAAAAAATGATCGCTTCGCCTATAATCTCTTTAAGGGCACCAAATTCAAAGATCAAAATATTCCCCCCGCTTCCTGGGATAATGTGAATGAATCCGAAGTAGCCATGACCGCACTCACTCATGCACAATTCGAGAAAATTCAAAATAATAATCAGTTGACCGCAGTAGTCAAACAAATCAGGGGGTTCGGACAGAAAGTGGAAAGCCGTACCAAACTTGAAGGAAAGGTATTAGCGGTTAAAACAGAAATGGGAAACCGAACAGCCTACGGATTGGTGTTCATCCAGAACCATTACGGTACTATCGGAAGCAATGGGTATCTCAAGATAAAACTCAAAGTAACCGGATTTGACAGCAATGGAGACGGTACGCCTGATGCATCTAACTATATTAATTATTAATCAAAAAACAATATCATCATGAAATACAAATTCCTCTTTGCATTACTATTCCCCCTATTATCCGCTACCATCTTGGAGGCACAGGTCAGAAAAGACCAAAACCTGAAGGTGGCGCCTAATAAAAATCTCAAAGTAAAGTCTAACCCTGCACTTCAGAATCTTGCTGTTCAAAAAATCCAACTGGAAGACATCAACGAATGGTTATGTCCCCGTGCCCTTCTTCGTGGCGACAGAGAATTTGACGGACACGGGCCTAAAATCAAATGCGAAGTGACACTCCGTCCAGGCAATGACGGCAGTTCCTTGTGGGCCGACATATATTTCTGGGCCCAGGAGACCGTACACGACTGGAGCACCACCGAAGGCAGGTGGTCAAAAAAAGTATATGATGCTCCTTACGGACAGAAGATAACAAAAATAAAATCCGCCACAGCCAGCAGAACCCAATTCATCAGCCCGGCCGCTGGTTTTCAATTCCTGCTTCCGGGAGATGATGTGAAAACCGCGATGTCGAAATTTTTTGATGGCGCAAAAATAATGGACGCGGTACTGGCTTTGCACGGTATGCCTAACCCTGCTGCAGTTACTCAACAGGATATTGCCCGCCTGGTTTCCACTTATAAAACCGGCAATACGGTAGTTAAAGTACCGGCAACCGACGGGGAACTGGTGAAATTTTTCCACATAGTAGGAGACACCGGAGGACCCGATATCAGTAGTGATAACAACTGTAATGACGATACACGTATTGTTAAAATCGAATTTTTCCCTGTTCAGGTTG
>JACFNM010000618.1 GCA_019454915.1 Chitinophagaceae bacterium | reverse complement strand
GAACTCCAGGAAGCAGGTAAGGCCGGAACATGCGTTGTTCAGTTCATTGTGGACAGAGAAGGAAACATCAGTGAGGTGGAAGCGTTAACGATGAAAGGAACAAAACTTGCGGAAATTTGTGTCAACGCCATCAAAAAGGGACCGAAATGGACCCCGGCTGAACAAAATGGACGTAAAGTGAAGGCATATCGTAAACAACCGGTGACCTTCCAGATTGCCGAAGAGTAAATAAGTTTTAAAGTTATTTATAGCATCAAATCCCCGTTGTGTTAAAGCAGCGGGGATTTTTTATTTGACTCAAATTGTATTTTTGCCTGATGGTGAATACGTTTATGGGATGGGACGATACTATCGTAGCGCTGGCTACTCCGCACGGAGTTGGTGCAATCAGTGTAATACGATTGAGCGGTGAAAAGAGTATTGATATCGTGAACGCCCTTTTCAGGAATAAAGACCTCTCACTACAAAAATCACATACGCTGCACGTAGGCATACTCGAAAATGGTGATGAACAGCTTGATGAAGTGGTGGTAGCTTTATACAAATCGCCCAGGTCTTATACAGGTGAACATATTGTTGAAATCAGTTGCCACGGATCTCCTTTTATCCAGCAACGGATTTTGGAGGCTTGTGTTCAAAAAGGTGCGCGATTAGCGCTGCCCGGCGAGTTTACCCAACGGGCGTTTTTGAATGGCAAGATGGATCTGGCACAAGCGGAAGCCGTGGCGGATATAATTGCCGCCGGCTCTTATGCTGCCAAGCAAACTGCGTTGAATCAATTGCGCGGAGGGTTCTCATCAGATTTAAAATCACTACGGGATGAACTTATTCATTTTACGGCGTTGGTAGAGTTGGAACTGGATTTTAGCGATGAAGATGTGGAGTTCGTTGATCGGAGCGCGCTGAGGAAACTGGTGGAAACTTTAGCCCGTAAAACAGACGCTTTGATTGCTTCTTTTAAACTGGGTAACGTTATTAAGAATGGCGTAAGCGTGGCAATCATCGGTAAGCCGAATGTGGGGAAATCCACGCTATTAAATGCGTTGCTCAATGAGGAACGGGCCATTGTAAGCGATATAGCGGGAACCACCAGAGATACTATTGAAGAAACCCTGAATATCGGAGGCATATTGTTCAGGCTAATAGACACTGCCGGTATTCGTGAACATAGCACTGATGTTATCGAAAACAAAGGTATTGAACGTAGTAAGGCTAATGCCTTCAAGGCGGACATCATTTTGCACGTGGTTGACCTGCTGAATGATGAAGGCGAAGAAAAATTTAACTGGCTGGATGAATTCCGGGAGAAAACCATCACCATTTACAACAAATACCACCCCTGGTACAAGAAGATGGAAGAACAGGGTATCCTGCCGACACCACCAGTGCCGGCCATAGATGCCAAAAGCGGTTTTGGGATAGATGAACTTAAGCAATATCTGTATAAAAAAGTGATGGAAGGCAAGACTGTTGAAGGTAGTATCGTGACCAATGCGCGTCATTACGAAGCGCTGTTGAAAGTGCGTGAGAGCCTGACGGCAGTAAGAAACGGATTGGACTCCGGATTGACGGGCGATCTATTG
>JACFNM010000078.1 GCA_019454915.1 Chitinophagaceae bacterium | reverse complement strand
CCTCACATACCAACCGTACTTCGAATTCATTAAATCATCCAGAAAACTCTTGGCGGTTACGCCTGCATCCCGTGCATAGCCTTTCAGGCTGATAGTACCCAAAGTCCGTTGATGCTTCAACAAAATGTTGTGCATTTCCCAGAATTTCCCTTCCTGCCCTGCAGCTATTGCCGCTTCCGCAGCTTTAAATGAACGCTGATGAATTCGCGTGAGTGGAAAATGGCGAAAGTTATATTTAATCTTTCCTGCGTACCTTTCCAATAACTGGAGTATTAAATGATGGATCTTTGCTGTTTCCGAACTTTCATAATCGCCATATTCTACTATCAGCACTTTTGCATCAGGATCCCCCACAATCATCTCTTTAGGGAGGATGATTCTTTCCTCTGTTTTAATCTTCATATCCTAATATTTTAATTTAAAAGTCAAAATAGATGCCATTTCATTCACAACCTGAAAATAATGGAATCCGCGAATAAATGACTGAATATAACAATGATAATCAATTATTTATAATAATCTATCCCATAATGACATATTGTCTCAAACGGGCAGGATGTTTTTAAAAAAAATCCGGTAGGTTTGGAAGATAAAACAATTAATTGGGTATGGCAAAAGGCACTAAAGCGGAAATACGCTTCTTAGACGGTCCTCAATCGAGATGGCAGGAGTTCAAATTTGTAATAAAAGTTGCCTGGGAATTCATACGGGGGTTTAGGGCCCTGCATTTCGCCGGCCCTTGTGTAACCATATTCGGCTCGGCACGTTTTCATGAAGAGGAGCCTTATTATAAACTTACCCGCAATTTATCATCCGCCATAGCCAAATTAGGATTCACCATCATGACCGGCGGCGGGCCCGGCATCATGGAAGCGGCCAACCGCGGTGCAAAAGACGTTGGCGGACGTTCTGTCGGGTGCAATATTATCTTACCCCACGAGCAGTTTGCCAATCCTTACTTAGACAAATGGGTCAATATTCGCTACTTCTTTGTTCGGAAAACGTTGCTCATAAAATACTCTTATGCTTTTGTGGTGATGCCCGGCGGTTTTGGCACGCTCGATGAACTGTTTGAATCGTTAACCCTTGTGCAAACCGGGGTGATCGAAAAATTTCCCATCATCATCTTTTGTAAAGATTTTCATGAGAAACTGATGAACTATATCGAAGAGTTGAAAAAAGCAGGAACCATCGCGCCTGCCGATCCTGATTTAGTGTTACTCACCGATTCGATAGAGGAGGCAATTGTCCACATCAAAAAATACAGTATCGATCAATTTGGCCTCAAGTATGCAGAACCCAGGCCGGCTAAATGGCTGTTCGAGAGAAGATTCTTTCACCTATAGCTTTTTTACCCCTCCTCATGTCATCGCTAAGTTCAAAACTTCCGCAGGTTGGCACCACCATTTTCACGGTGATGAGTTCGCTCGCTAAGGAATGTGATGCTGTGAATCTCGGACAGGGTTTCCCCGATTTTCAGATGAGTGATGCACTGATTGCCCGGGTGAATGAGGCCATGCTAAAAGGGCATAATCAGTACGCCCACATGAACGGTTATGTGCCTCTGCGTGAAATAATAGCCGAGAAAATACTCGATTTATATAAGAACCCCGTCAACCCCGAAACAGAAATAACGATTACTCCAGGAGGTACCTACGCCATCTACACTTCCCTCACCAGCATCTTACAGCCCGGAGATGAAGTGATTGTTTTTCAACCCGGTTACGATAGTTATATTCCGAATATCCTTATCAACCATGCCGTCCCTATCCTGATTCCTTTACAATTTCCCCATTACACTATTGATTGGGAGTTGGTTCGAAAAGCCATCACGCCACGCACGCGGATGATTATGCTGAACTCACCCCATAATCCTACCGGCAGCATCCTGAGCCGCGAAGACATTCAGGAACTGAAGAGTCTGGTGAGAGAGCAGGAAATCTATATTTTAAGCGATGAGGTGTACGAGCACATCATTTTTGACGGACAGGCTCACGAGAGCATGTTGCGGTATCCGGAACTACGGGAAAGAAGTTTTGTTTGTTTTTCATTCGGAAAAGTGTATCACTGCACCGGATGGAAAATAGGCTATTGTGTAACTCCCGAACACCTGATGAAAGAATTCAGGAAAGTTCATCAGTTCAATTGTTTTTCTACCGATACTCCCAAACAGGTTGCGCTTGCCAATTTTTTAAAGAAGAAAGAAGCATATCTGAGTTTGGGCACCCTTATTCAGCAGAAAAGAGATTACTTCCTCGACCTGATGAAACAAACGCCATTTAAAATGCACCACTCCCACGGCAGCTATTTTATACTCGGCAGTTACGGTCATTTCAGTGAAGAGAAAGAAATTGATTTCGCCATTCGCATCACCAAAGAATACGGCGTTGCAAGTATACCCGTTTCGGCATTTTACAATACGCCAGTTGACAATAAGGTTCTCCGGTTTTGCTTCTGCAAGAAAGAAGAGACCTTACAAAGGGCAGTGGAAAGGCTGGCACGGGTTCACTAACCATTAATAACCGAAGGAAGAAAAGTAAAAATTATGCCCAAAATAAATCCTGCTATATCTGACGGAATAACGGGGTTGTCAAAAAAGGACCTTGAAAAACTGGTATCGAAAGCGGCTTCAGGCGACAAAGATTTTCACGATTATCTGTCGGTCAATTATTTTGACAAAACTTATGGCGAAGAGGAATTACTTGAGCAGGCCAAAGATGACCTGGAGCTTTTGTTCAGGGAAAATTATAAGGCCGGTCGGAAGAGTTCAGACTGGCCAATATGCTAACCGCCTGTTTGAAGTGGATTATCGTTTTTTCAAAAGTATGTAAACTGCATGGCAGGTTTTCAAGTATGAGTATCCTCTTTTAATCGCACCATATAGGAATTACATATTCCTCCTATACTGCCCGCCTACTTCATAGAGGGCATGGGTGATTTGGCCAAGAGTACAATAATTGACCGTATCCAATAATACATCAAAAAGATTTTCCGACGTGCCCGCTGCCGTTTTAAGCGCCTGTAACTTTTCGTCCGCCTGGTATTCATTTCGTTTCCGGAAAGCTAGTGTATTATTGATTTGCTGTTCCTTTTCTTCTTTCGTACTGCGGATGACTTCATCGGGCAGGATGGTGGGGCTGCCCTTCTTATCCAGAAAGGTGTTAACACCCACTAATGGTAGCTCTCCGCTGTGCTTCAGGTTTTCGTAGCGCAGACTTTCTTCCTGAATTTTATTGCGCTGATACATTCTTTCCATGGCGCCCAATACTCCGCCCCTGTTGGAGATACGGTCAAACTCGGCCAACACCGCTTCTTCTACTAAATCCGTTAGGGTTTCCACGGCAAAACTGCCCTGTAAAAAATTTTCAGTTTTGGCCGAGCCCAATTCACGGTTGATAATAAGTTGAATGGCAATTGCCCGCCTCACACTTTCTTCCGTAGGCGTAGTAATGGCTTCATCATACGCGTTCGTATGTAAGGAGTTGCAATTGTCATAAATAGCATACAGGGCTTGCAGCGTTGTCCGGATATCATTGAATTCGATCTCCTGTGCGTGCAGGCTTCGTCCGCTGGTCTGGATATGGTACTTCAGTTTTTGAGAACGTTCATTACCCTGATACAAAAACCGAATGGCTTTTGCCCAGATTCTTCTTGCCACCCTGCCGATAACACTGTATTCGGGGTCCATGCCGTTGCTGAAGAAGAAAGAGAGGTTGGGCGCAAAAGCATCAATGTGCATTCCGCGACTCAAAAAATATTCCACATAAGTAAATCCGTTGGCGAGAGTGAATGCCAGTTGAGTAATCGGATTGGCTCCGGCCTCCGCCATGTGGTATCCGCTGATACTGATGCTGTAGAAATTTCTGACCTTATTCCGTATGAAAGACTCCTGAACATCCCCCATCATTCTCAGAGCAAACTCCGTAGAAAAGATACAGGTGTTTTGCGCCTGGTCTTCCTTCAGAATATCTGCCTGCACAGTCCCCCGGATGGTCCGGAGGGTGTCTTTCTTTATGTTTTCGTAAATCTCACGGGGCAGCACATCCTTTCCGCTTAACCCTAATATGCGCAGTCCTAATCCACTATGACCATCCGGGAGGCTTCCCGAATTACCAGGGTTATGATAAGCGGGAGAGGGCAGCGACGCATAGATTCTTTTTCTTGCCGCTTCCACGTTTTCCCAGGCATCATTGGCGGTTATCCACTTTTCACATTGCTGATCAATGGCCGCATTCATAAAAAATGCCAGCATGATGGGTGCAGGGCCATTAATGGTCATGCTCACTGAAGTGGCCGGATCGCAGAGATCAAAGCCGCTGTATAATTTCTTGGCGTCATCAACGGTGGCAACACTAACGCCTGCATTGCCGATTTTTCCGTATATATCCGCCCGGTAATCGGGGTCTTCTCCATATAGAGTGACGCTGTCAAAAGCTGTGGATAGGCGTTTTGCAGGTTGTCCTGCGGATACGTAATGAAACCGTTTATTGGTTCGCTCGGGGCAGCCCTCGCCGGCAAACATGCGCGTTGGATCTTCCCCCTGCCGCTTTAGTTCGTATACGCCCGCTGTATAGGGGAAAGCCCCGGGTACATTTTCCTGCATCAGCCATTGAACAATATCTCCCCAGTCTTTATAGGAAGGAAGTACCACCTTAGGAATGGTTGTCCCGCTTAGTGATAAGGTAGTCATCGGCTGCCGGATGGTCTCACCGCGAACAGTGTATTCCAACTCCTCCGACTCATATTTTTTTCTAAGCTCCTTCCATTCATCCAAAAGCTTTTTCGTTTCGGGACGAAGCCGCTTTTCTATTTCATCGTATTTATGTTTTAGTATTGACCGCATACCCGTAGTACTCATTCAACAAACCTGTTAATCTTTTATTTTAAGATTCGTTTTCATTTTCGGTGTCTTTAAGAAGCGCCATAGCGCCCTGCAACTGATAGAGCTGAGAAGCTAACTGGCTTTGCTCTTTCACGCCGTTGTTATAAGACCGGATGTAGTCGCTTATCTCGCTGAGATAACGAATCCTTCGCGCGGGGATAATAATATTATCAGATGCCCCTTCTTCGCTAAGCCGTTTTTCTTCGGGTGCAACTGCCCAATTGACGCCGGTCTTTCCCTTTATTTTATTCATCAGCAAGTGGAAGAAGCGGTTGAGTCTCCTGTCGTTAAAAGTATGAGCACAAATACCTACAACAGGCAATTCATCGTCTGAAGCGGAGAATAATGTATGGTTACGCTTATACTGTTTCCTGACATCATGTAATGCGTCTTCTGCACCGGCCTTATCAAATTTATTAATCGCGATAATATCCGCGTAATCAAGCATATTGATTTTTTCGAGTTGAGAAGCTGCTCCATATTCCGGGGTCATCACGTAGATACTGACGTCGCAATAATCGGTAACGCTCACATCGCTTTGTCCCACACCCGCCGTTTCAAGGATAATACAATCATAACCCGCAGCCTTGCAGATAGCAATAGCCTCCTGTGCTACCCTGCTAATCGCCGCATTATCTTCTCTGGTGGCGAGAGAGCGCATATATACCCGTTTATCAGAAGCAGTATTGATTCTTATCCTGTCGCCTAATAAAGCACCTCCTGTTTTTTTTCTGCTGGGGTCAATGGAAATAATAGCAATAGTCTTGTCCGGGAAGGCACGCAGGTACCGCCTCGCAATTTCGTCCACTACCGAAGATTTACCGGCGCCTCCCGTACCGGTGATGCCGATAACCGGTATATTCTTTATCTCTTTAATACGGATATCGTTTAGTAATCCGGAGTGGTCCGCTCCTTTTTCAGCGAGAGTGATGGCTCTCGCAATTTTCCGGCTGTCTTTTTTGTCCTTCCATTCCAGGCTGCCCTGGTCAAAGTCAGGCTGAAGAAGAGATACAGACTGACAAACACCGATTACCTCTTCTATCATACCTTCTAACCCCATGTTTCTGCCATCATCCGGGTTATATATTCGGGTGATACCATACCGGAGAAGTTGTTCCCCTTCCTGCGGAAGGATAGTGCCGCCGCCCCCACCGAAAATTTTGATATGATTGCATCCCGCCTGGTCAAGCAGGTCTTTCATGTATTGAAAGAATTCGATATGACCACCCTGGTAACTGCTAACGGCTATGCCGTGCACGTCTTCTTCAATGGCACATTTCACGATTTCCTCAGCCGAACGGTTATGCCCTAAATGAATCACTTCTGCACCTTTGGACTGCATAATTCTGCGCATAACATTGATAGCGGCGTCGTGCCCGTCAAAAAGGCTCGCAGCCGTTACTATTCTGACTCTGTTCTCCCTGTTCAACTTCATCCGGATTCATTTAAGGATGCCTAAAATTAACTCAAATCCTTTAGCATGCGTGCTTTTTCGACCACTGCTAAAAAATCGTTTGGCTTGCACCGAAATTGGAAGTAGCTTAGTCCACTCAAAAACTGAAGATTTATGAAACTAATTCGATTTGGATACCCGGAAAAGGAAAAACCGGGTATTGAACTGAAAAGTGGAAAACGCATTGACGTATCAGCATTTGGCGAAGATTTTACTCCCCATTTTTTTGCGACTGACGGAGTCAGGAGATTAGGTGAGTGGCTGAAATCGAATGAATCAGCTTGTCCGGAAGTCAGTGCATCCGAGCGCCTCGGTCCCCCGCTGAATAATCCTTCTAAGCTAATTTGTATAGGACTTAATTATTCTGATCATGCTGCTGAAAGTAATATGGATCTGCCGAAGGAACCTATTATCTTTTTCAAATCCACCACGGCTATAGTAGGTCCCAATGATGACGTTGTCATTCCGCGAAACAGTACCAAAACCGACTGGGAGGTGGAACTGGCCGTTGTGATCGGTAAAAAGGCTTCTTATATAGAGGAAAAAGAGGCTATGGATTATGTGGCGGGTTATGCGCTGCATAACGATTATAGTGAGCGCGCTTTTCAGCTGGAACGTAGCGGACAGTGGGTAAAGGGAAAGAGCTGTGATACTTTTGCTCCCCTGGGCCCCTGGCTGGCGACTCCCGATGAAATCAGCGACGTCAATAATCTGCGCTTGTGGCTCAAGGTGAATGGGAAGACCATGCAGGACGGAAACAGTAAAAACCTGATTTTTAATATCCCTTTCCTGATTGCCTATATCAGTGAGTTTATGACGTTGTTGCCCGGGGATATCATTTCTACCGGAACGCCGGCTGGCGTGGGATTGGGACAGAAGCCTGCACCGATCTATTTACGTGCCGGTGATGTAGTGGAACTGGGCATTGACGGACTGGGGCAGTCCAGGCAGGTAATGGTGGACTGGAAGAAATAAGGAATACATTCACTATTAACATGGAGTACAAATATGCGGCGTTATTGTCTTGCCCTGGATTTAAAAGATGACCCATCTCTTATAGAGGAGTATAAAAAAATTCATGAGCAGATTTGGCCCGAAATCAGGGAGCGGATTATAGCAGATGGAATTACGGGGATGGATATTTATCTTACCGGCAACAGGATGTTTATGATTATGGAGGTGAATGACGATTTTTCTTTTGAAAAGAAGAAAATAGCTGATGACAATGATCCCAGGGTGCAGGAATGGGAAAACTATATGTGGACTTTTCAGCAGGCGTTGCCCTGGGCGAAGCCGGGAGAAAAGTGGGTGTTAATGGAAAAAATTTTTGAACTGGAAAAGATTTAATGTTTAACGGATGAAACGCACGTTTATCTATTCTTTAGCTATTGTTATAAGTACTTTTTTGTTTGGGTTCTCTTTTATTCAGAAGAAAAAGGTGATCTTTTTCGGAGATTCCATCACTTCGGCCGGCGTAGCGCCCAACGGATATATAACGCAGATAGGAAACAGGCTGGTCAAGGAAGGAAGAGCGCAGGCTTTTGATGTCATTGGAGCGGGTATCGGCGGTAATAAGGTGTACGATCTCTATCTGAGGCTGGAGGATGATGTATTATCCAAAAAACCCGATTTGGTATTCATTTATATTGGTATTAATGACGTTTGGCACAAGAGGAGTGGCGGTACCGGCACTGATGCCGATAAATTTGAACGCTTTTATAATAAACTGATAGATAAAATTCAGGCTGCCGGCGCCCGGGTGGTTATCTGTACGCCTACTGTAATAGGTGAGAAAAAGAACTATGTAAATGAGCTGGATGGCGACCTGAACAAATATGCTGATATAATCAGGCAGATAGCGAAAAATAAAAGTGTTGAATTGATTGATCTGCGTAAAAACATGGTAGACTATCTTCAACAGCATAACCCGAAGGATGAAAGTAAAGGGATACTCACCACGGACGGCGTACACATGAATGATGAAGGGAATCGCTTTCTGGCAGACCAATTTTATAGTTATATTCGATAATTAGCCGGTGAAGACCGATTAATCTGCTTGCAAAATGTTAGATTAATTTATAACAGTAATACAAAAAAGTTAACGATGACCTGTATTGACACACATGTACATTTCTGGCAGTATAATAAAGAAAGGGATGCCTGGATGGATGATATGAAAGTGCTGCAGCAAGATTATATACCGGAAATGGTAGAGCCTGTTTTAAAAAGAAACGATGTGGATGGCTGCGTTGCCGTACAGGCAGACCAGTCGGAACTGGAAACCCGTTTTTTATGCGAACTGGCAAAAACACATGCTTTTATCAAAGGCGTCGTTGGCTGGGTGGATCTTTGTGCAGACAATGCGGAAGAACGGTTACAACATTTTACCTCGTATAAGGAAATCAGGGGATACAGGCATATTGTGCAGGGAGAGCCGAATGATTTTTTGTTGCGAAAAGATTTTCAGCACGGAGTGAAATTGTTGAAATCATTTAACTATACCTATGATGTATTGATTTACCATTATCAGTTGAAGCCCACACTGTCTTTTATTTCCGCCCTTCCCGACCAGAAAATGGTGATTGATCATTGTGCTAAACCCGACATCAGAAATAAGGAAATTAAAGAATGGGCAAGGTTGATGAAGGAGATAGCGCAGAATCCCAATGTGTATTGTAAGCTGTCGGGGCTGTTTACCGAAGCCAGGTGGAAAGCCTGGGGTGCGGGAGATTTTTACCCGTATTTAGACGTGGTGTTTGAAGCTTTCGGAACCGATAGATTAATGTATGGCAGTGATTGGCCGGTAATATTGGTATCGGGCATGTATGTTCAATGGAAAAGTTTGCTGGAAAAGTATATGGAGAACTATGACGAAGAAGAGAAAGAAAAAGTGCTTGGGCTTAACGCCGTTTCATTTTATCAGTTATAATCGCTGAACAGCTATAGAAAAGTTTATTTTATAAGCCGTACATAAAATATTTTAATTTAAAATTTCAAAGATGGATTTGAATCTTGCGAATAAGGTTTATATCGTTACCGGAGGTGCAAAAGGCATAGGAGCGGCTATCAGTAAAACCATTGTTGCAGAGCAGGGTATCGTAGTGATTGCCGGAAGAAATAAAAAGGATAACCAGGCAATGGTTGATGAAATCGTTAAATCAGGCGCCAGAGCCAGTTATGTAACTGCTGAACTGAGCAAAGTGGAAGCCTGTGAAGAGGTGATTGACTTTACCATAGAAAAATATGGACAGATAGACGGGCTGGTCAATAATGCCGGGAAGAATGATGGGGTGGGATTAGAGAGCGGTACGCCGGAGAAATTCTTTCAGTCGCTTCATGAGAACCTGGGGCACTATTATAATCTGGCTCATTTTGCCCTGCCTCATCTCAAAAAATCACAGGGAAATATCGTGAATATTGGCTCCAAAGTGGCCGTAACCGGGCAGGGGAATACTTCCGGTTATGCAGCTTCAAAAGGAGCTGTCAACGCGCTTACGCGGGAATGGGCGGTCGAATTGCTGCCGTACAATATTCGTGTAAATACAGTGTTGCCTGCTGAAGTATGGACGCCGTTATATGAAAACTGGATAAATAGTTTACCAAACCCGGAAGAAAAATTAGCGCAAATCGTAGCCAAAATACCATTAGGAAAAAGAATGACAACGGCAGAGGAAATCGCCGACATGACGGTATTCCTGCTCAGCAGCCGGTCCAGCCATACCACAGGACAGATCATCTTTGTAGATGGCGGCTATTCTCACCTCGACAGGTCGCTGTAACATACCGTCGGGGGTTAGGTTTTGCATAAATATCCGGTAAAACCTGCTCCTGATCAATTAATTTTTCTGATTGGGATTTTCTCTGCCCTTTCTGAAAGACGATTTAGGATGGTTTTGTTGAGAAGGACGGTGGCTTTGCTTTGTATTTCCCGGATGACTTCGGCTTCTTTCCGACTGATCCTTCTGTTTAAATTTCCGGCGTTTGTTTGCTTTGTCAAAGCTTTTCAGACTAATCTGACCCACTACATCCACAAATTCCGGCTCCACTTCCTTTGTCTTTCGGCTCACGAGCTCTTCTTCTTCCAGTACATCGGGTCTTACACCCTTGTTGTTCATATCCTTTATCTTTCGCACGGTAGCAATGGAAAGCGGATAATGCTTGCTGCTGTCGGGTAGCATATACCACATCAAATTACGGAAAATATCTTTTTTGATCAGCGTAGCGTTCCCTTTTGTCGTTTCGAGGATATCCGCATTGTTGGGGAAATCCTGCAGGGCGTCTAAATAGGTGTCTAACTCATAGTTTAGGCAGCACTTCAACCGGCCGCACTGCCCGCTTAGCTTGGCCTGGTTGATGCTTAGATTCTGATAACGGGCCGCTACGGTGGTCACGCTCTTGAAGTTATTGATCCAGGTGCTGCAGCATAATTCCCTGCCCGAGCTTCCGATGCCTCCTAATTTGGCAGCTTCCTGGCGTGCACCAATTTGCCTCATTTCCACCTTTACCTTAAACTCCGAAGCAAATACTTTGATCAACTCCCGAAAATCAACTCTTCCATCAGCCGTATAAAAAAACGTCGCCTTTCTTCCATCTGCCTGTATCTCTACAATCGACAGTTTCATTTCTAATTTCATTTGTCTGGCTATTGCCCGCGCCCGCACCAAAACGTCGTGTTCCCGTGCCTTATTTTGCTTCATTAGCTCCAAATCCCGATCACTCGATTTGCGTAGAATCTGCTTTATTCCGGGATCGTGCTCCTCCACCCTTTTCTTCTTTAGCTGCAGGCGCACCAGTTCGCCGGATAAGCTGACTTCACCCATATCAAAACCGCTAACTCCTTCAACGGTTACCAGGTCGCCTTTAGTAAAATAGTGTGAAGTGGAATTACGAAAGAAGTCTTTTCGACTGCCATGATTAAATGATACTTCTACAATTTTGCATTCATCGCCATTGTAGGATTGGGGAACATCTGCCAACCAGTCATATACGTCCATGCGGTTACACCCGCCCGATCTGCAACCGCCCGTTTTAGAATTACAACCACCACTACAACCCATATTTCTACAAACATTAAAACGTTAATTAATCAGCCCTGCAGATATGGGATTTTGGGGTATGAGAAAACGAACACCTAGAATTATCCTGTAATAACAAAGCCGGATTTTTAAGCTGCTTCACAGGAATTCCTTTCATTAAAGAGGCATTAACCCAAGGCTCAGAATAATTATATAAAAATAAAATAAGCGTTTTCAATTCTCTTTCTTTCTCACATTAACCCAATAACCGTATCCGCATGATCCCTTATAGAGGGCTATTTTCGTTTCAAAAATAATAAAATGTTGCCAAAAATAGCGTTATTGGCAATAAAGAGGGATTTATGGGCAGCATTACGGGACAAACAAACAGGGAATTTGAGTTTCTTAGTCATAAAAATGCCGGCGATAGAAATCACCGGCTCATGCTTACCTCTGAAACCACAAAAAGAAACATTTGATAAACTATAGTTTTATAGGGCAAAAAATCAATTAGTGAAATAATCTTTCTCTGATAATATGTTGTTCCTGTAGAAACAACGCTGCTTAATAGGTTTAGGTAAATCTGCAGGATAAAGTCTCACAATGTTTAAAAACGGAAACTGGATTGAAAAGCGAGGAAGATTGGATATACCTGAAAAGTTGTTTATGTA
Source organism: Chitinophagaceae bacterium (assembly GCA_019454915.1). Classification (GTDB taxonomy): domain Bacteria; phylum Bacteroidota; class Bacteroidia; order Chitinophagales; family Chitinophagaceae; genus Agriterribacter. The sequence goes on along the minus strand of JACFNM010000078.1, from coordinate 2,286 downwards.
CAACTTCTTAGGCAAAAATAGGAGAATGTACTAATATTTCAAATAGAAAAGCATGAGATTTTGTGGTTAGACTAAGCCGTTGAGCGGCAAAGCCTGTTTTTTGTGATGCAGCAAATGGATTGAAGTATTATCTTTCAGCATCATTATGAACTATCTCGCTCATGCATGGTTATCCTTTCATCAGCCTGAAATCCTTTTCGGGAATATGATTAGCGATTTTGTAAAGGGAAGGAAGAAAGATAACTATTCACCGCTCATTCGACGGGGAATAATGCTCCACCGAATGATTGATTCATTTACCGACCGGCATGAGGCTACTGCAAAGGCAAAAGAATTCTTCAGACCGGATTATCGCCTATACGCGGGTGCTTTTGTGGATATCGTATATGATCATTTCCTCGCAAAGGACACCCGGGAATTTGCCGATGATGGTTTGGTACACTTTGCCGATGAAGCCTATTCTATCCTGAGTGACTATTCGTCGTGGTTTCCGGATTCATTTGCGGCCATGTTCCCCTACATGCGTCAACAAAACTGGTTGTTAAATTATCAGTTTAGGTGGGGCATCCAAAACAGTTTTAAGGGGCTGGTACGGCGCGCCCGGTATCTGTCCGAGTGGGAGCCGGCGTTTGAAGTATTTGAACTACACTATGAAGAATTGAAGAACTGTTATGATTCATTTTTCCCGGAACTTAAGGCGACCACCTGGGTAAACTTCCGGGCTTTGCTTAAACAAAATGATAGTATGAAATAGTACCTTGCTTTGCTTCACCAAAATGAGACAAACATGTACTTTTGCCGTTGTCAAAACAGACCGGTAGAAAAAGTATTGTTAGGACGGCAGAGCAGGAAAAATAAAAACGCTACGACGGATGGTCAAAAATGAATTGGAATTTTTATCTCCACCTTTACTCAGAAAACCGATCTGTCGTTTAAAGGTGCCTTTTTGTAAAACAGCCGGCATCTGCCTTTTTGTGGTTGGTTTCTTATTAAACTCCTGTCATAACCGTATAGAACAGCCGAAACCTCGTTTTTCAGATTCCGTTATTTTTCCCGTTCCCCGGACTGAGGGAGAAAATATCCTGTGGCAATTGGATAAATCACCGATGGATATTGCTTATTTTCCGCCCGAATATCCCAAATTGAAGATGGTAGGGAAGGCAGCTTCTTTACCGGTGTTCAGAGTTATTTACAGCCGTCCTCAGAAAAACGGGAGAAAGATATTTGGAGATGTGGTGAAGTTTGGTGAACCCTGGAGGCTTGGGGCTAATGAGGCTACTGAAATTGAATTTTTTGAGCCTGTTAAGATTGAAGAAGTGACGGTGCCTCAAGGCCGTTATGTATTATATTGCATTCCGCATCCCACGGAATGGACACTAATCTTTAACAAGGACTTATATAGCTGGGGACTATTGATAGACGCCGGTAAAGATGTTTTTAAGTTCACCGTGCCCATTCAATCCATAGAGCCACCCCTGGAGGTTTTTACTATAAAAACGGAGGAGGATGACGGTAAGGCTTTATTATGGATAGGATGGGATGATACCCGGGTTGTGTTGCCTGTGCGGTTGATTACGGATGATAAAAATGATTAACCCGTTGTTTTTTTAATGATTACGATTGGGCAGGGAGGGTTCCCTGACCTCTCCGATTAAAATGGATGATTATGATACGAGCTAAAATTGCCGGAGTAGGTATGTATGTTCCGAAACAGGTGGTAACCAACCATGATTTGACTACGTTTATGGATACCAGTGATGCCTGGATACAGGAACGTACCGGCATCCGGGAGAGAAGATTTGCAGAACGAACCGGAGAAACGACCACCACGATGGGAGTGGAGGCGGCTAAGCTAGCTATCGAAAGAGCACACACGACTGCAGAAGAAATAGATTTCGTGATTTTCGCCACCTTAAGCCCCGATTACTACTTCCCTGGATGTGGTGTATTGGTTCAGCGGGCGATGAAAATGAAAGAAATTGGCGCTCTGGATGTACGAAATCAGTGTAGCGGATTTATCTATGCACTTAGTGTAGCGGATCAATTTATCCGTTCGGGTATGTACAAAAACATCCTGATTATCGGCAGCGAAAAGCATTCTTTCGGGTTAGATATGAGCACCCGCGGGCGTAATGTCTCTGTTATCTTCGGAGATGGTGCAGGGGCTGTGGTATTACAGCCTGCTGACCGCGACAACCAGGGTATCTTAAGTACCCACCTGCATAGCGATGGAGAAAATGCGGAGATGCTGGCAATGTATAATCCGGGTACACATGCCAATCATTG
>JACFNM010000077.1 GCA_019454915.1 Chitinophagaceae bacterium | reverse complement strand
ATTCCCGGTTTGACGGCTTATTGATTGACAGCGCCTTCAAATTTGGATCTGAGTATCCTCATTCTATTGATAACATATGGAATGCCTTATTTCCCAGTTTATTTCTTACGCAAAAGTTAGGAGAAAATGATGAGGTGCAGGTTAATTTCTCCAGGCGTATCAGACGGCCGAACTTCTGGCAAATGAATCCTTACATAGAAATCAGCGATCCGGTGAATTTGCGTCAGGGTAATTTACAATTGCAACCTGAGTTTATTAATTCTTTTGAACTGAATTACAGTAAGGGTTTTAAAGGAGGCAACCTGCTGAGTGTGCTCTATTGGGCCAATAATCCTAACGATATTACTCAATATAGTGATACCATCACGGCGGCCCAATATGAAGAATTGCAGAATGCCGCTGTAGATCCGAATGCCATATTGAATACCTGGGTGAATGCCAATACCACCAACCGGTACGGGGCGGAGTTTACGCTGCAGTATAAAGTGGGGAGCAATTTTGATATTACGCCTAATATTAATCTGCAATACCGGAAAGTGAATGCCCATATCAACAAGATGGATTTGAGCAATGAGGGATTTAACTGGAATGGGAGAATCACGGCCAACTACAAGATCAAAACGGAGAAAAGCTCCATCTTTAATAATTTTTCGTTCCAGTTGATGGCAAATTATATGTCTCCGAGGGTTATCCCCCAGGGTAAGATGCTGGCAGCCTATGGCGCCGATTTTGCCATACGGAAAGATTTCCTGAAGAAGAACAGGGGAACGCTGACGTTTAGTATCAATGACGTATTCAATACCCGCCGCTGGGGTACCATTTACGATACTGAGACTTTCTATCAGGATGCTTACCGCCGGTGGAACGTACGGAACTTCCGTTTATCGTTCAGCTATAAATTTGGTAAAGCAGACTTCAATCTCTTCAATCGCAGCCGTGAAGGCGAGAGAGTTGATGATTAGCTGTACCAATCTCAGAGAACAAACGTGAGTTAAAATTTCGGACAGCGCAGTTTTTTTCTACCGGGCTCTGCGGGTCTTCTGACAAATATGAGCGAGATTTCGTTCCCCCCCCTGCTGTTGGAGGCAGAATTCAGGGAAGAGTTATTGACGTCGTAACTATAGCCAAGCCGTAGCCCGGAAAACTCTATACCTACATAAGGAATAAAGGCATCTCCGAAACGGTACCACAATCCTGTATAGAGGCTGGCATCCAGATCCTCGTCGTCACCCAGGCTAAATGCAATAGCAGCGCCCAATACGGTTTCACTGGCCTTTGCCTGCTGCTGGTATAGAAAACTGCTGTGTAAGGTAGTAATGCGGCCGATGTGAATATAGCCCCCTCCGTGTATGGTATAGCGCTGGCTCATGATATAGTTGCCTCCCCTGAAGGATTCTTTGGGCTGATTGATATGGTAGGAAGAAACGCCCACATAAAAATTGTTGAAGCCGTTGGTACTTCCACTGTACAGAATGCCGGCGTTTACGTCGAAATAGTTCAGCGCTATATGGTCGTTATTACTAACAAAATCTTCCCGGGTGGTTCCCGTAAAACCATCTGCCTGCAGCATATCTTCAAAAGTCAGTTTGAGAAGATTAAGTCGTTTGTTGGCATAAGTCCCCTGGAAACCGACGGTTAAGGTGTGAAACCCGTCTTCATCCAATGCTTTGTGATAGGCGGTCGAAACGGAAAGGAAATTATTCGTGAGTGTCTTATTACCGCTCTGGTCGTTCAGTCCCATGATGCCCACGCCCCAGGTATCAAAATAGGGAATACGGTTCCGGAGGATGGCAAAATCCGCTGAAGCCGTGGCCGTAGTGAAAGCATTATTAATGGTGGGCCATTGATTCCGGTAGTTACCGGCCACCCGGAAATTGCCGTCGAACTTTCCAGTGTATGCCGGATTCAAGGTAAGCGGTGAAGAAAAAAACTGTGAAAAATGGGGGTCCTGCCCGAATGCGTTCACCCAAACAAAAACCAGAACAGCCACAAATCCCTTTTTCATACCGGTTAAATTGTTTTTCAAGTTAAGAATATTTCATTTAAGAGTTGGATTTCGATCCGAAAGAAAGATCTCCTGCATCTCCCAGCCCGGGCACGATGTATCCCTTAGCGGTCAGTTCATCATCAATGGCTCCGCACCAGATCCCAACATTCGGATTCTCTCTTCTCACAAATTCAATGCCTACTGTGCAGGCAATGGCGGAGGCGATGTGAATTTCTTTGGGCTCTCCTTCTGCCTTCAGAAACTGAAGAGTCTTAACCAGAGAAGCGCCGGTTGCCAGCATGGGATCCGAAATGATCAGAACCCGGTTGTCAATATCAGGACAAGACACATATTCAATACTTATTTCAAAAGACCCATCGCGATGGTGTTTTCGATATGCCGATATAAATGCATTGTCTGCCTTATCAAAAAAATTCAGGACTCCCTGGTGAAAAGGAAGCCCGGCACGCAAAATGGTAGCCAGTACCGGCTGTTCTTTCAACACTTTGCCCACGGAAACGCCTAATGGTGTGGGAATTTCTTTTTCTTCCCACTCCAGGGTTTTACTGATTTCATAAGCCATCACCTCGCCTATTCTCTCCAGGTTTTTTCTGAAGCGCATCCGGTCGGTTTGGATTTCTGTATGACGCAACTCACTCACCCAGGTATTCAATAACGAATTTTCTGCGCTAAGATTGATAACCATAAAAAATTCTTTTGGTTTCCGTTAGTTCGGTGTAAATCAATAGTTTTACGCAACAAAGCTAAAACACTAACTTATAATCTAAAACTTCTTTGATGATTTACCGGGCTATTGGCCTCATGAGCGGCAGTTCTCTGGACGGGCTGGATATCGCTTTTGTGCATTTTCATGAGAAAGGCGGCAACTGGATCTTTGATTTGGAATATGCGGATTGCGTTCCTTATACGCCGGAATGGGTGAATAAATTACAATCTGCCGTACATCTTAATGCACTCGAATACCAGTTGTTACATGCGGAATACGGCCATTTGACGGGAGAGATGGTGAATGCTTTTATTGACAAAAATAACCTGCATTACCAGGTGCAGTTTATCGCTTCGCACGGGCACACCACCTTTCATGTACCGCACAAAAGAATGACGGCTCAGTTGGGTGATGGCGCAGCCATTGCTGCCGAAACAGGTATCCCCGTGATCAGCAATTTTCGGAATCTGGATGTAGCATTGAGAGGTCAGGGCGCTCCTATTGTTCCCATTGGGGATAAGTTACTCTTTGGTCACTATGCGTATTGTTTGAATCTCGGAGGTATTGCTAATCTGTCTGCACACCACGAGGGGAGATATGTGTCCTTTGATGTTTGCCCCGCCAACCGGGTTTTGAATATGCTCGCTTCAAGAATGAACCGCGATTATGATTCGGGTGGACAATTGGCCTCCGCCGGAAGGATTAATGAGGCATTGCTTGAAAAACTGAACCGGTTTCCTTATTATGGTCTGCCCTACCCAAAGTCTTTGTCGAATGATTTTGGCAATGAGACGATTTTTCCTCTTGTTACAGAAGAGGAGCCTGACATAAACCATGCGCTTCACACTTATTGCGAGCACATTGCGATCCAGGTTCGCTCTGCTGTTGAGCGTATAGAACAGGACTTCAACCGGAGCAGTCAGCCGGTTAAGATGCTGGTTACGGGAGGTGGCGCGCTGAACAGTTACCTGGTAAGCCGCATACAAATGCTGCTGGAACCTCATCAGGTTGAGCTGGAGATTCCGGATGAGCATATTGTTCAATTCAAAGAAGCCCTGGTCATGGCGTTTATGGGAGTGCTTAGATGGAGAGAAGAAAACAATGTGTTGTCTTCTGTAACGGGAGCCACCCGTAACAGTATTGGCGGAGCCATCTGGATGGGCCACGAAGTATAAGATGATGGTTCAGCTTTTTGTGAATGGCTTATTTTGGTATTCAAAGCCCCCGGGGTATTTTACCGGCACTTCTTTTTGTAGAATCAGCTTTCAAAATAATTTTTTCCTCTTGTTTTGTTGTAAATTGGGCTGTTTATTTATTTCTTAATTTCTATGGCTGGGAAAAACCTAACGTATAAAAGGAAAATTATAAGGCAACTGTATTTTTCCGGGCTACTGTCTTGTGCGGAAGTAGCTCAACAGATTGAAAAGAGTCTTTCTCTCGTTGCTAAAATATTAAACGAACTGATTGCCGATGGCATAGTCATCGAAACGGGACATGCACCCTCCAGTGGAGGGAGGAGACCACAGATGTATTCATTAAAAAAAGACGTATTGTATATCGTGTCTGTGGCCATGGACCAGTATTTTACACGCATTGGTATTATGGATATGCATAATAACTATGTGTTGCCCGCAGAGGAATATGAGATTAGATTAGTAGATAATCCCAAAGCCTTATCTCATTTGGCAGAAATAATTGAAAACAAGATCACTGCGTCCGGTATAAGCCGGGAGCAAATTGCAGGCATAGGAATAGGCATGCCGGGTTTTGTTGATCCGCAGCAAGGCGTAAACTATACCTTTCTGCCCAGCGGCAGCAGCAGCATTACCGGTTATATCTCAGAAAAGACGGGTGTACCCACGTATATTGAAAATGATTCCGGCATCATCAGCCTGGCTGAACTGCGGTTTGGAGCTGCCCGCAACTGCAAAAATGCTATGGTAATTAATGTCGGTTGGGGAGTGGGATTAGGAATGATTTTAGACGGTGCACTTTTTCGGGGAGACAACGGTTTTGCGGGTGAATTCAGCCATATCCCACTTTTTGATAACGGAAAGCTTTGTAGTTGTGGGAAAAGCGGCTGCCTTGAAACGGAGACGTCCCTGTTTATTATTGTTGAGAAGGCGCTGGAAGGAATCCGGGCGGGGAGGGTCACGGTCTTGAAGCAACTGCTTTCCGGGAAAGAGGCTGACTTAGAAAAGGACGCGGAAGCGGTTATAGAATCTGCGAGAAAAGGAGACCGCTTTGCGATAGAATTGCTGTCTGAAGCCGGATACAATATCGGCCGCGGAATAGCGATATTGATTCATTTACTGAATCCCCGAATTGTGGTTTTGAGCGGCAGGGGCGCCCTTGCCGGAAAAATATGGGAAGCCCCTATCCAGCAGGCTTTGAATGAACATTGCATCCCGCGTTTGGCGGCGAATACGGAAATCAGTATTTCCACCCTGGGGTATGAGGCCGAATTAATCGGAAGCGGGGCGCTGGTGATGGAGCAGTTTGGAGAACAGGGTAAACTTGCCCTGAAAGCGAAGAAGCCGGTGAAAGTGGCTTCTTAACCTGATTATACAAAGACTATGTTATTTAAGGAGGTCATCGGTCAGCACGAAGTGAAGCAGCAGCTCATACAAATGGTTCAGCAGAACCGTTTAAGTCATGCCTTGTTGTTTCTTGGAAAGGAAGGCTCGGGCGCATTACCCCTGGCGTTGGCTTTTGCCAATTATGTATGTCTTTCGTCTTATAATCGGGCGGAAAGCCCGGCGTCACTGTTTGATGATCCGTCCGGTAAGTCGGGTGGTAGCGGGACTCCGGTCATCAATAGTTGGCAGGAGGCGGATAACTGGATGCAGCGTCAGCCGGCGTGGTCAAAGGTGTCCGGCATGATTCATCCGGACATTCATTATTCCTATCCTACGGTGCCGAGGAAGAGCGGCGATAAAACGGTCAGCACGGATTATGTGTCAGAGTGGCGTTCTTTTATTAAAGAATCTCCGTATGGTAATGGTTATGACTGGTTGCAATATATTAAGGCGGAAAACAGGCAGGGTAATATCACTGTGCACGAGTGTAATGATATCATACGCAAATTAAGCCTGAAGAGTTTTGAAAGCGGATTTAAAATTCTGGTGATGTGGCTGCCGGAGTTTCTGGGTGGAGAAGGAAACAAGCTGCTCAAGATCATTGAGGAGCCGCCGGAGAATACCCTATTCATACTGGTAGCGGAAAACGAACATTTGATTCTGCCGACCATTCTTTCGCGTACCCAGTTGGTTAAAGTACCGGCTCTTGAGGAGCAGGAGGTGGAGGAAGCCCTGGTTTCGCTGAAGAAAATTTCTGCTGAACAGGCGAGGCAAATTGCTTTTATTACAGAAGGCAACTACCGGGAAGCGCTGCTATGGTTGCAGCAGGGAGATGATGACTGGCTCGAATTGCTGAGAGGGTGGTTGAACCCGGTTATCAAGATGAACCCGCTGGCTCAGGTGAAGTGGATTGAAGAAATCGCCTCGCAGGGAAGAGAAAAACAAAAGCAGTTTATACGCTATTTTATCCAACTGTTGGAACAGGCAATCCGGATACATATTATCGGAGATGCAACGGTTCAGTTAACAGAGCCGGAGAAGGACTTTGTATTGAAATTTAACCGGTTTGCCTCTTTTGACCAAATGGAAATCATGATTACCGAATTGAATAACGCGATTTATTATATTGAGAGAAATGCCAACGCTAAAATTCTTTTTCACGCCCTTACGATTAAGCTATATCACATTATCGTGAAAAAGGAAAAGGTGGAACTGAGATAGGTTATTTACTATGGCGTGGACTGGGGTGATGATTATTCGTCCGGATATGCTTTCGCGATAAACTGCCTGAGTTGCTTGCGCTGTGCCTTTTGAATTCTTCTCTTCATGGTGCCGGTCCATCCTAACAATTGCCCGGTAAATCCGTAAGCCCGGGCTGCCCAACTGCTTAGTTTAAAGGCATCACTGTGTTCGGTGATCATTCCATTCTGCAGCCGCATAAAGGCTTTCGCTGTGATGTGAACCCGTCGTTGAGTGGGCCGGTAAATATAAGAAGCTTCCCACTGGCAGGTTGCATACTCCTCATCCAATAGTTCTATCGGGCCAAATTGAACAGACAGCTGATTATCCTCCCGGCATTTCATTTCCCACATTACTTTTACGTCATCACCTTTCAGCAATCCGAAGAAGGGGTTGCTGAACAAAATGTCATCGCTATAGAGCGCATTCATTCCTTTATAATCCAATCGTTGAAAGGAAGTGTAAAAAGCTTCTATTATTTCTTTATGGTCTTTCATTATTTTACGACAACTGAAAATAGGAAACTATTGTCGGTTAATTCTCAATGCAGGATATAATAACCTGGCATGCGTTGGTGATTTGTTCTAAAGTGATGTTTAGAGGAGGCGCAATCCGCATACAGTGAGGGGCGAATAAAAACCAGTCGGTAAGGACTCCTTTCTCAATACAGCGGTCTATAATGGCTTTGTTTTTTTCAAAGCTCTCAAACTGGATGGCGATCAGGAGACCGGCTGCCCGAACGGATTTGATTTGGGTATGTTTTAGCAGCGACACAAAAAGATCGCTTCTCACTTTGACGCCCTGCACCATTTCTTCGTCCTGTAGGGCCTTCATGGCGGCCAAGCCGGCGGCACAGCTAACGGGATGCCCTCCGAAAGTGGTGATATGCCCCAATATGGGCGTATTGGTCAGACTCCACATTATTTTTTTGTCTGCTACAAAAGCGCCTAAGGGCATTCCCCCGCCAATGGCTTTCCCAAATAGCACAATATCCGGTACGATACGCAGGGACTCGAAGCCCCAAAGCGTACCGGTTCTTCCGAAGCCCGTTTGTATCTCATCCAAAACCAGCAGTGTACCGGTTTCATTACATCTCTTTCTGAGCGCCTGCATCCAGTTCACAGATGGTATTATCACGCCTCTCTCCGCCTGTACCGTTTCGGCAATTACGCAGGCCGTATTTGTTGTAATGTGCTCTAAGTCTTCAAAGGCATTGTATTCAAGATGCGAAATACCCGGCAACAAGGGTCTGTAAGCGTTGCGCCAGTACTCATCGCCCAAAATGCTCAATGCGCCCTGTGTTGACCCGTGATAGGATTGATGAAAGGCGATTATCTCCGTACGCCCGGTAAACCTTTTTGCCAGCTTCATAGCGCCTTCGGTGGCTTCAGCGCCTGAATTGGTAAAATAAACCGAGTTGAGCGTGGCGGGTAAGTGTTGTGTCAGATAATGGGCAAAGGATACCTGAGGTGTTTCTATCAACTCACCATATACCAGCAGATGAAGATATTGATCGGCTTGTGTCTTAATCGCATCAATGACTGCCGGGTGACGATGACCAACATTGCAAACGCTTACCCCGGCTATCAGATCAATATAGGATTTGTTATCCCGGTCCCAAAGGGTGGCGCCTTCTGCTTTAACGATTTCCAACGCCAGCGGAGCTGAAGAAGTTTGGGCTACGTGTCGCAGGAAAAGTTGTCTCTGATCCAATTAATGATTATGAAAGGGTTAAAAATACCACGATTCGAAAAATTGTACATAATGAACCATTGACGAACCGAAGCTTAGCGGCGCAAAGTTCGGTATTATGTTCTTCTTCTCGCTAAAGTAATTGCCTGTTTGAATTTTTTTGTCTTTCCGGAAGGATGGAAGACTTCGGTAAAGACAATATAAATACCCATTGGTAAGGCCTGATAGTTTTCGTCCAGCCCATCCCATTTATAATAACCCTCTGTACCGCAAAGCCCGTTCCTTACGAGGTGCCGGATGGTTCTTCCTTTTGAATCAAAGATGGTGATATTACAAACAAAGCCGTTTTCCGGAAAGCGGTAGTTAACCAACAGGTAATCATCAAAGCCGTCATTGTCAGGCGAAAAGATGCGCGGACTCAGGTTAACCTCCCCTTTTATGTCATTACCCAAAGCGAATTGCGAATTTTGATAAGTGGGCGTGCCGTATCCTGCGCTGGCGGCGGCCGAATGCCAGTTGTTGGGGTCCTGTGTAGCTCCATAAAAGCTAATCCTCTCAAGAGCCACTCCTTTATAATTGCCGATCAGTTCATAATGCCATTTTTCATTATACTGAAGTTCATCAATGATATCACCGGTGTTATTAAGCAGTACTACGGTACCGCTTGCATTAGGAAAGGACGGTAATGAAGAAATTTCTATAAGCCATTGAGGTTTTTTTACAAGGTACTGCCGCTGAACAATGGCAGCGTTGTCGGTGACGGTTAGGTATGCTGCCGGTAGGATTAATAGTTTTTCGCTGCTTAGTTGTTTGAGGTTGGCAATATTTCCCGAACTATTTCTATTGGCAATAAAAAGATTTTGTAAGTCTATGGGATAGGGACTACGATTATACAATTCTACATAATCTGCACCGTCTGCAGGGGGATTGAATAGTATTTCATTAATAATCAAATCACCCTTAACAGGTAATTCATCTATACCGGTTTGTACGAAGGAATTGTTAACGATTGGGTTACCGCTACAATCTGTTATATGATTTCCGTTCAGGGTATATAGTTTCCTTTTCTGCAGCGGATGAGCCAGAGTCAGTAAAACGCGGTCAAAAAGTGGCGGTAGCGGTGTAGCGGCTGCAATGGAGACACGATCACTTATTGTGTAATTGGAAATGATAGCAGCATGGGCGCTGTCTGCCGGCTCATTCAATATCACCATAATATGCAGGCTATCCGTCGTATAGGCATGCAATAGCTGCGGTGCGTCCCTGTCGGGGTTGCTGCCGGCTATTGAGTTGGCGGTTCCGGGAGTGCCGCCGCGGGAGTCATTACTTGCGCTCCAGTTATTATCGCCACCGCATGGATTATACGGGTCTGTCATCTCCAATGACCAGCCGCCGGCACTTTTTACTTCATTTTTGTACCAGTCGCGCTTATAATTGACGGCATGCATGATAGCATCATTTGCGGATTGCAGCCAGATTAAATCTCCATTAACGCGCAGGGAAGGAAAACGCGTTACACCGATTGCCGTACCTAAAGCGCTGAAGGAAGGTGCATTGACGGCAGGACAAATGATAACACAACTGTCGGGGAACAATTGAAAATGTTCTTTAATAATAGCAGTATTGATGCCGTCGCTGATTTTCCAGTCGTAAAGGTCAATAGCGGTTGCGGATACATTCAGCAATTCAATATATTTACTATTCGGCAGCAGGGATGTGCCGGACGGATTGGCCATTATCTCATTGATCACTACCTCGTAACGATGCGGTTTCTGAGCATGAATGCTGATAGATGAGCACAGCATCAGCAGGGAGAGTGCGGTATTTTTCATAAAACCAAAATAAGAAATTCCCTCCTATTATCCTATATCTTCTGGCTTGCCGCGGGTATTGTAATGCGTTCCCGCTCATCCGGCTTCGTTTTTCAGGAGGATGAACCGGGGGATACAAAAACGGTTGGATAGTATAATTTTGGCTATCATTTATTGTGTTTACTTTCTCAAATGCTATAATTTCGCTCTGTTTTTTTTATTCACCCTAAACAATGCTATAGACTTGTTTACTTTATTGCTTTTTTAAGCAGTTAAATCAGTTCTAATTCATTTTTCCAAAAACAACAGATGCATGTCGCAGAAATTAACGATCGCAAACATTCTTCAGCAACTTACCGATCAAAATATTCAAAAAGTAAAATTAGCCGTAACCGACATTGATGGGGTACTGCGCGGTAAAGTAATCAGTTTCGATAAATTCAAATCTATCATTACCAGCGGCTTCGGTTTTTGTGATGTAGTATTTGGCTGGGATTCGGGAGATGTGGCTTATGACAATTCAAAAGTGACCGGCTGGCATACGGGTTATCCGGACAAGACGGCGATAATAGATATCGGAACGTTCCGGCGTATCCCCTGGGAAAGCGATCTGCCCTTCTTCCTGGCAGATTTCGACAATGGAGAAAGCAATATTGCGGCCGTATGCCCGAGAACGCTCCTGAAAAGGATAAATAAACAAGCACAGGACGCCGGCTATATTTCTTATTGCTCGCAGGAATTTGAGTGGTTTAACCTGGAGGATAACACGGCTGAGTTGTATTCCGGAAAGTTTCGTGATTTTAAGCCGATGGACAATGGGATGTTTGGCTATTCTGTTCTGAGGGCTTCCCAAAAGAGCGCTTTTTTTCACGACTTATTCGATTTGCTGGTTCGGTTTGGTATTCCAATTGAAGGGATTCATACCGAAACGGGACCGGGAGTATATGAAGCGGCTATTACCTATTCAACTATCCTGGAGGCAGCAGACAGAGCTGTCTTGTTTAAAAGCGGGGTGAAGGAAATTGGTTATCGTCACGGAATATTACCCACATTTATAGCCAAGTTCAGCGAACACCTGCCGGGTAACAGCGGCCACGTTCATCAGAGCCTCTGGTCAATTGACGGGAAGGAGAATCTGTTTTATGATAAGAACAGCAAAACCGGAATCAGTCCGCTGATGGAAAGCTATATTGCCGGGCAGTTGTACTGTCTTCCTTATATTCTTCCTATGTATGCGCCAACGGTTAACAGCTTTAAGCGATTGGTGGAAGGAGCCTGGGCGCCCACCACCGTCACCTGGGCCATAGATAACCGCACCACCGCTCTCCGGGCTTTACCTACGGGAGAAAAATCAACGCGCCTTGAAACCAGGGTAGTGGGCTCGGATGCGAATCCTTACCTCGCTATGGCTGCCTGCCTGGCATCGGGATTGTATGGGGTGCAGCATAAGATGAAGCTGGAGATACCCGCTACGGTTGGTAACGGATATGCCGACACGCAGCACGGAATCCTGCCGGCTAATTTGTGGGAAGCTACCCAGGCGATGAAAAATTCCGCATTAGCCAAAGAGTTGTTTGGTGAAGAGTTTGTTGCTCATTTTACCGGAACACGCGAGTGGGAATGGCGGCAGTTTTCGAAGGTAGTGACCGATTGGGAACTGAAGCGCTACCTGGAAATTATATAACCGGCAAACAGTAGATTCAAGGAGCGCCAACGCCGGAAGTGCGGGTCCTGATTATAAATTTCAAATGCTAAATTATCATGCTTTACGATAGAATTCATCAGTTTAATTTCCCCACCACCATTCGTTTTGGGGCCAATGTGATAAAAGAATTACCCGCTTATTTAAAGCAAAACAATATTTCTGCTCCCCTCGTGGTAACGGATCCCAATGTGGCACAACTGCCATTTTTTAAAGCGATCCTGGCAGATTTAACCAACCATGGTATCAGCGTGGAAGTGTTCTCAGAGATTCATAAGAACCCGGTGAAGTCGGATGTGTACAAAGGAGTAGACCGATGGGATGCTACCGGCAGAGATGCCGTAATTGGCATAGGGGGCGGAGCGGGACTGGATGTATCAAGGGCCATTTTGCTTCGAATCAACCACCGCGAGGACCTGTTTAAATACGACGATTTGGTGGGAGGAGATATTTATGTAACGAATGATGTACCTCATTTTATTACCGTTCCCACCACATCAGGTACCGGTAGCGAAGTAGGCCGCAGCGCGATTATAGCAGATGATGAGACTCATCAGAAGAAAATTCTTTTTTCTCCCAAGCTGATGGCGAAGATAGTTTTTGCCGACCCGGTGCTGACCATGGATATACCTGCGCCTATTACGGCGGCTACGGGTATGGATGCCCTGACCCATAATATGGAAGCCTTTTTAGCCAAAAACTACCATCCGATGTGCGATGGAATAGCGCTTGAAGGGATGCGGCTCATCCATGAGTCGCTGGAGAAGGCAACCAATAAGCCGGATCTGGAGTCAAGGAGTAAAATGTTACTGGGCTCCATGATGGGTGCGGTTGCTTTTCAAAAAGGGCTGGGAGTGGTTCACTCACTGGCTCATCCGTTGTCTTCGCTGTTAGATACGCATCATGGCTTGGCCAATGCGGTGAACATACCCTATGGTATGGAATACAATATTGCGGGTTTTGAAGATAAGTTTCAACGGATGGCTCATGTGTTGGGCCTCGCTGAGGAATCGGGTGACGCCGTGGTGCAATATCTGTTCGACCTGAATACAAAGGTTCATATTCCCCATCATCTGCGGGATATCGGCGTAAGAGAAGAGCATATTGAAACGCTTGCCGACCTGGCTTTTGCCGACTTCGCGCATCCCAATAACCCCAAGCCGGTTTCGAGAGAAGATTTTAAACAGTTGTATCTAAAAGCGCTTTAATGTTGGAAGAAAAATTAGTAATCGGTGTTACCGATTGCAGTAAATATGAAAGATACAGGGACTGGATACTGGCGCAGCATCCGTCTGTGGAGGTAAAGCAACTGAAGGCGGGTGTTAGCACTTCGGATGACATCAGGAACTGTAAGGGTATCGTACTTACCGGCGGGGAGGATGTTCATCCGCGTTTTTATAATCGTCCCGAGTTGTACGAATATTGCTATAAGGATGATGTGAGTGAAGAGAGAGATGATTTTGAACTGAACCTGCTGAAACAGGTGGAGGCCGAAGGGATTCCTCTCCTGGGTATTTGCAGGGGATTGCAGATAGCCAACGTTTATTTTGGGGGTACGCTCATTCCGGATATTCCTTCCTGGGGCAAGTTTAACCATTCCAAATTTCCCGACAATTCAGACCGGTATCACGCCGTTCAGGTGGATCCCAATTCGGCATTGCATAAAATTGTTCTGCAGGCAGAAGGGGAAATCAACAGCAATCATCATCAAAGCGCTGACCGGATCGGAAATGGATTGGTGGTGGCTGCTTTATCTTCTGACGGGGTGGTGGAGGCTTTAGAAAAGACCGGTAAGGGAAATGACTCCTTCTTGTGTCTCGTTCAGTGGCATCCGGAGCGAATGAAAGATCAACAGAGTAACTTTGCAAAGAATTTAAGAGACGCTTTTTATAAAGCCTGTCTTAGATAGATTTTATGATACAGGCACTCAAAAGCCTGTCAATATTCAAATTATTAATCATTATTATGCAAATCATAAATCCGGCAACCGAAGAAGTCATTGAAGAAATAGCAGAAGATTCAGCAGAAAAAATTTCGGACAAATATCAACTCGCTAAAGCTGCTCAGCCTTTATGGGCAGCAGTTCCCGTAGAAAAAAGAATAGCGTGTATTCAACACTTTTATGATCTCCTGGATGAGGAGAAAGATAAACTGGCCAGGACTTTAACGGCTGAAGTGGGAAAGCCGCTGCAGCAGTCGTATAATGAGCTGAAAGGTGCTAAAGCCAGGATAGATTTTTTCATTAAGCATTCGGCTAAGTGGCTGGCGGATGAGTGGATCACCGAGGAGGATGCTACCCGGGAAAAAATTGTGTATGAACCGCTCGGGGTCATCGCCAACATATCCGCCTGGAACTATCCTTATTTGGTGGGCGTTAATGTATTTGTGCCTGCGCTGATTGGGGGAAACGCGGTTTTGTATAAGCCTTCCGAATATGCCACGCTCACGGGACTGCATATACAACGATTATTATATAAGGCGGGCGTTCCGCAGGATGTATTTCAGATTATTATCGGTAAGGGTGCGGCCGGACAGGCTCTGTTAGATCTGCCGCTCGACGGTTATTTTTTCACCGGCAGTTACCGCACCGGTCGTTATATCGCAGAGCATACCGCATCCAAGTTGGTGCCGGTGCAGTTAGAGCTGGGGGGCAAAGACCCGCTATATGTAATG
>JACFNM010000617.1 GCA_019454915.1 Chitinophagaceae bacterium | reverse complement strand
TGGATGTGGCGTCCATTAATACGGAAGTGTCTATGCGGGACGACCATTTGAGGAGCGCTGATTTTTTTGAGGTGGAGAAATATCCTAAGATGACTTTTGCGAGTAACGCGATCAAGGCTAAGGGCCAGGGAAGATATGAGCTGACGGGTAACCTGACGCTGCATGGCGTTACCAAACCGGTGACTATGGAATTGTGGTACAGGGGTACCATCGAAAATCCTCAATCCATGGCGGTGATTTTCGGTTTTCAGTTAACGGGTGTTTTGAAGCGTACGGATTTTAATATCGGCCCGAAATTTCCGGCTCCCGGGATCAGCAACGAAGTGCAGATCAAAGCGGATGGTGAATTCATTAAGCAATAACATTATCTACCTTTGCTCTATACACATGGACTCAAAGGCAAAAATGATCCGGTGACTTTTTTCAATGATAAAGCGATGGCGGGGTCACTAACCATGACTTCCGTTAAGATGGGAAAATAAGATGAAGCTCATCATCAAAAATATGGTTTGTCCGCGCTGTGTCAGCTCGGTGGAGCAGGTGCTTCGGGAACTGCAGTTAAAGGCGAATGCGGTACGGTTAGGAGAGGTGGAGTTGGTGAAAGACCCCGGGAAGAAGAAACTGCAGCAGTTTGCAGACGCGCTTGAGCAAAACGGATTTGAATTGCTGGATGACCAGAAAAAGCAGGTGATAGAAAAAATCAAAAACCTGTTGATTGAAAAAGTGCAGGCGGGGCATGTGGAAGAACATTTTAGCGTGAGCAAATTCATCGGACGGAAATTGCTGAAAGATTATCCCTCCCTCAGCAGGTTGTTTTCCGAGGTGGAAGGCATTACCATTGAGCAGTTCTTCATTCTGCAAAAGATAGAAAAGATAAAAGAGTGGCTGATGTATAATGAAAGTTCCCTGAGCCAGATGGCTTTTGATATGGGTTACAGCAGTTCACAGCACCTCAGCAGCCAGTTTAAGAAGTTCACCGGCATGACGCCCTCGCAGTTTAAACAGTTGGGCGCTTCTCATCGCAGGTCGCTGGATGATGTACACGGATAGTTTTTTCCCCGCAATAAAATATACCTTTTAAGCAAAAGATTGTAATAGAATCTTTCCTGTTCTGCCGAAATTTGCATGACCATAAAAAGTGAATTTCAACCATGAAACAGGATAATGCAAATCACCGGTACTATCTTCCTTTAAGCGGCGTGGATAGTGAGCACTGCGCCATGATAGTGGACAAGGGACTTGGGGAGTTGGGTGGCATCACGGCACATAAAGTGGAGTTGAATAATAGCCGTGCCATGATTGATACGGACGATGCTTTTGACATCATTCCGGAAGCGGTAAAGAAGATCCGGGACTTAGGCTATGGCGTCAGTACGGTTAAAAAATCGTTTCCCGTACTCAATATGAGTTGCGCTTCCTGTGCGTCCAGTTCACAGACCACGCTGCAGAGCCAGCCCGGCGTCATCAGCGCTTCGGTCAATTATGCCAATGGCGATGCGCTGGTGGAATATGTGCCCACGATTGGTTCACCCGAGCAATTTAAAAAATCGCTTCAGGATATTGGTTATGATTTGGTGATTGAAGACAGCGAAAGCAGCCA
>JACFNM010000616.1 GCA_019454915.1 Chitinophagaceae bacterium | reverse complement strand
AGTTACTGGTAAAATAGTAAAGATGGACAAAAAA
The DNA here is from genome assembly GCA_019454915.1 of Chitinophagaceae bacterium. Classification (GTDB taxonomy): domain Bacteria; phylum Bacteroidota; class Bacteroidia; order Chitinophagales; family Chitinophagaceae; genus Agriterribacter. The sequence continues at coordinate 1,567 of JACFNM010000616.1, read as the reverse complement.
CCGGATGGTAAAGGATGGTTGCTGGTAGACACAAAGCTTCCTATAGACGGCAGCCTGACAGGCCGACAAATCGTTATTGAAACGAAAGGGGAACGGGATGCAACTTATACTATCCACGATGTCAAAAGAGAAGGCAATTTGACTAAAGTTCTTTGTGGGCAGGTATCATTCATAACCGGTTTTAAAGGTGGGAATATGGTGGTGCGAGTGGCAACCGTACCTAAAAGTTATAGTGAAGGATATATTTATGATTTTGAAGAAGGGGCTACATTTCAGATCGCCTCTCACGCTACCTGGGATGCAAAAAAATAATAAGAATGTACATTTAATTAAAATGAATAAATCAACTAAAAATGAAAAAAGTTATCTCGCCTTTTAATGTATGCAGCCTTGCTTTGATAGGCATAGCTGTCTGGTTTTGTTCCTGTGGTACTCAAACAGATCTTAAACAGGGCTTAGCAGGCTATTGGCAACTGTCCGGGGATATAACAGATCAATCCGGTAACGATCTCCAGACGATCATGCATGGATCGGTTCAGCTGAATGCAACAGACGCTAATGATAAAAAAAATCCTGCTGCGGGATTTGACGGCAATAGCTCCTGGCTGGAAGTTCCGTCTAATCCCAGGCTACAATTAGGGAACGGGGATTTCAGTGTAGCGGCATGGGTATATACAGATCCTACTTTAAAGGATCTGCCCGGCGATATTATCAGTCAGTACGATCCATCGTCGCGCAAGGGATTCCATCTGAGCTTAAAAAGCAATGATGTTACCACTAACCCTGCCAATTCCCGGCAGCTGGATTTTGGAATTGATGATAACATCTCTTCCCAATGGGTGGATTATGGAAAACCCGGCAATGCCCTTTTGGCATTTGGGATGATTGACTATAAAGGGAGCTTGTATGCAGGCACCTGTGAGGCGGGAGCAAATGAACGCGGTCATGTATACCGCTACTCAGAAGGCGATAAGTGGGTTGATTGCGGCTTCCTCGACAGCTCCAATAGCGTGGTGGCATTTGCGGTACTGGATGGAGAGCTGTATGCCGGAACGGGACATTACCGGGTAGGAGGATCGTCTCTTCCGGAATCAGAGAATATAAAACCCGGCGGAAGGATCTTTCGTTATGTAGCCCCGGATAAATGGGAGGACTGCGGACAGATACCGGACGTAGACTGTATTGGCGGAATGGTTGTATTTAATGGAAAGCTGTATGCTGCTTCCATGAAGCCGCCTGCCTCATTTTACCGGTACGAAGGCGGAAAGAAATGGGTTAATTGCGGTGTTCCTGGCGGCAAACGAGTGATTAACATGGCAGTTTATGATGGCTATCTTTATGCAACCAGTTGGGATTGGGGACATGTATATCGTTATGACGGCAGTACCTGGACGGATTGCGGTCAGGTGGGCGATGAGAAAATAAACACGCAGTGTTATGCTTTTGCAGTGTATGAAGGGAAGCTGTATACGGCTACCTGGGCAAGCGGTCGGGTGTATCGCTTCGACGGCATCAATCAATGGACAGATGTAGGGCGGCTGGGACAGGAGCTGGAAGTGATGGGTAT
>JACFNM010000076.1 GCA_019454915.1 Chitinophagaceae bacterium | reverse complement strand
CATACTCAGATCCATAAATACGAGGTGAAATGCTCCCGGACTAAACTTTTCGATCGCTTCCCGGCCATTCTTCGCCCAGGTTACGGAAATTTGTGCGTCTTCCAGCATAGCAGTGGTTATCATGGCATTCAAGAGGTTATCTTCCACCAACAGAATCGAAAGCCCTTTGAAGGAATCGTACTTCCACCACAGCATACCGTTCGCGGGCTGTTCGTCCTGACCGGCAACTGACAGGGACAAGCTAAACCAGAAGGTTGAGCCTTCACCGGGGTTGCTCACAAATTCCAGTTTTGACTGATAGAGTTCCAGAATCTCTTTACAAATCGGCAGTCCCAAACCGGAGCCTCCGTATTTTCGGGATGTGGTAGAATCCGCCTGAACAAAACGATCAAAAATTTTCTCCCGGTTTTTCGCCGGGATACCAATTCCGGAATCTTCCACTCTAACGGTAAGCATCACCCTCTCTCCCTCTGTCTTATCCAGGCTAATAGAAAAAGCAACACCGCCTTGCTGCGTAAACTTAATCGCATTGTGCACAAGGTTAGTAATAACCTGGGTAATTTTTCCGGCATCCCCCAATAACACTTTTGGTAAGCGGTCATCCACCGTATAATTCAGACTAATGTTCTTACGCTCAGCAATGGTTCGCTGTCCTAAATAGATATGCTCTGCCAATTGCCGGATATCCATAGCCGACTCCTCCAAACTTATTTTCCGTTCAACCAGTTTATTGTAATCTAACACATCATTAGACAGCGTCAATAAGTTGTGACCCGAAAATGAAATCGCATCAAGGGTTTCGCGCTGTTTGGCCGTCAGTTCGGTTTTATTCAAAATATATACCAATCCAAGGATTGCATTTAATGGCGTTCTTATTTCATGAGACATCGTGGACAAAAACTCAGACTTCGCCATTAATCCCTGCCGGGCATCTTCTGCGGCTTTTCTCAGGCGGAATGCTACCCTGTGTGAAAGAATAATCGCTTGCAGAAACAGAAAGGTCAGGTATCCGGCGAAAATAGCCGTCTTCATAGAAGCCATCACTCCAAAATAATTCAGATTCAATACCAAGAACAGGATGACCAATAATCCTGAGCTCAAAAAAGCATAATCAAAACCATATCGCCGGTGTTGATAGGCTTTCACAAAAACATAAAACGCGTAGCCAATGTAAAAAAACAGCAACCAGAGATAATAAGGTAAAATAGCCGTAAACACCTGTGGTGGCATCACCACTATAATTCCGGTATAAACCATGCTGATCCAGAACAATACACGAACCAGCGTCTTATTGTTTTCTTCCGGATACAAATAGAAAATATACAAGCTGAACAATGCCACGCTCAATGACAGTGATCCGTACTCAAGCCGAGCCGTTACGAACCAACCGAGGTGGTGTAAAAACCAGTGAAGATAATACGGATCGGTTCCGATGATACGATAGCTATAAGCCAGGCAGAACAAGGAAAAATACAAAATTGACTTATCTTCTTTTGTAAATAAATACAAGGCGAGGAATAAAAGTCCGGTCATGAAAAAACTACCCGTCAGAAAAACATCCATTCCCCATGCCACATCATCATTATGCCGTAAGATGCTCAAATACGCCAGGTCGGGAGCCTTATACACCCCTCCCTTGAAGGTCCAAAAATTCGCCACCTGCAAAACGCAATCAAGGGTATCCAACCCGTCTGGTAACGCTACCAACTGAGATTCCCAGAAAGGCGCTGCATGCTGTTTATCAACCCCCGGTTCACCATTCCGTGCCACAAGCTGACCATTGATGTACATCCTGAATGAACAGTACGTATCGTATACCTTCATGCCCAATCCGATGGAGTTCCCTGGTAAGACCACCTTCAGCCGGTACGTTGCATATCCTTGCCCGGTCAATCTCTGACCTTCCCATTCCATACCATTCCAAAGGGAAGGTAATTCGGCGTAGGATACTTTACTCCGCGGAAAATCTTCAGGCGATAATAACTGTGACCAGTAAAACTCCCACTGCCCTTCTAATCTGACAACCCCGTCATGCATCTCTTTTTGAGAAATATCCAGCAAACCCTTTATCGCCGGGTTAGTTGTCCGTAGGTCACTCTCTTTCAATCCCAAAATAAGCAAGGCAATGGCCATGATGAAAAAGAGAATGATAAACCAGCGTCTTTTCATAAATGTATTCTTTGAACACCCCGGGTTATCTTCATCCGACGGGGTTTTCCGGTCGTTCCTCTACTGCCACCAGGTTTTTTATATCCACTGTAATGGGAACCAGTCCCAGTTGAAGAATAGCTTTCTTATCCCGTAGTTCTTTGACGATACCCACCTGGTAATTATGAACCATGCGGGCTCTTACTCCCGGCTTAATCTCTCCGCCTGTCTCAATATATTTGGCGTCCAGTTTTTTCCTCACTTTTTCCTTTACCTGCTTTTCTTTTTGCTTAAACAACATCGCCTGCAATTGTTTCATTAAAAGCGCTTTATGCTCATCCTCTCCAGCCTTTCGCCAATCATATACTATCTGTTTTAGCTTGCGTTCCATATCCTTCATATAAGCAATCCGCTCCTCGCTTACTTTGTTCTGGTACTTTAACAACTCAACCTGCTGGCTGTGCTTTTCGCGGCGAATCACCTGGTCCATTTCCTTTTTCAGACGCTCATTTTCCTTCAGCAATTTATTCAATTCCTTCTCTTTTTGTTCCAGCTTCCTCAAATCCTGCTCGGCACGATTCAATAATTTATCCAGGCGAAAGTGATCTTCCTCCACCAGCTTTTTTGCCCTGGCAATCAGGTGCGGTTGCAATCCGATACGCTCCGCTATCGAAAAAGTATAGGAACTGCCCGGCTTACCCGTCACCAGTTTATACATCGGCAATAAATTCTTCTCATCAAATGCCATCGCCGCATTCATTATCCCCGGCGTCTTGTTAGCCATCGCTTTTAAATTCAAATAATGCGTTGTCACTATCCCCAGGGCGTGCTTCCTGGTCAGTTCCTCCAGTATCACTTCAGCAAAAGCGCCGCCAAGATGCGGATCACTGCCACTCCCTAATTCATCAATAAAAAACAAGGTGCGACCGTTTGCATACTCAATCAGGTACTTCAAATTCTTCAGATGCGCACTATAGGTACTCAACTCAAACTCGAGGCTCTGGGTATCGCCGATATGAATCATCAGTTGTTTGAAAATACCCATGCGTGAATCCGGGTGCGCCGGTACCAGCAAACCGCTTTGCAGCATCATCTGAAGCAAACCCACCGTTTTTAATGTAACCGTTTTACCGCCGGCATTGGGCCCCGAAATAACGATTATCCTGTTTGTACTGTCCAGGTTAACGGACACCGGGACCACCGCTTTCCCTGCACGCTGATGGTATAGCAATAATAAAGGATGGCAGGCCTGTATAAGATGTATTTGCGCTTTGTCTTCCACCACCGGGTAGTTACCTCCTATCGCCATGGCGAACTTGGCCTTCGCGCGGATGAAATCAAATTCACCGGAAATCGTATGATAGGATTTCAGCAAATCACTATATGGCATTAAGGATTTAGTCAGATCACGAAGGATGCGATGTATCTCCCTCCCCTCCTCATATTCCAGGGAAAACACTTCATTATTCAATTCAATCGTCTCCTCCGGTTCAATAAAAGAAGTTTTCCTTGAATCACTCTCTCCCGATAAAATACCCCGCACCTGTCTTTTATACTCCGCGTGTACTGCCACCACCCTTCGTCCATTCAGAAAAGCTTCTTCAATATCAGAAACGTAACCGCTCTTACTCCATTTTGTCACCACCCGGTCAAAGACCCGCCGTAGCTCTGCTCTCTTCCGGGTAAGGCTCATTCTAATCTGCTCCAATTCCCGGGACGCGCTATCCTTCACATTATCTTCCTCGTCCAGCACTTTATCAATCAGCAGGGTGATATTCTTGTCAAAATGACTTCCATCCATCACGCTGAATAATGCAGGATAAGCTATTTTTCGTTCTGCGTCAAACCAGTAGAAAATATGTTTCATATCTTCGGCCAGCCTGCGGATATTGCCCAACTGCTTTTCCTTCAATACAGCGCCCGGAATGCTCAATAATTTTAGCTCTTCAGCCAGGTTCGAGACAATTTCCTGCGGAAAATAAAGTCCGTTTTGAATCAGCAGTTTGTACTCATGCGCCTGCTTCAAAGCAGGTTCTATATATTTCATACCCGTATGAATCCTCAGTTCACCCGCTTTACTCCTCGCATAGTCTGACCGGCAATGCGCGGCCAGCAACTCTTTTACTTTATCAAATTCCAGTTGAATGATGGCTGATTCAGGGAAAAGTTTCATCCGGTAATAGACATACTTTTAAACTTTCAAAGGTAAGTTGAATTATCATTTCTCTCTCCTATTATTCACCTCTGCAGGGGCTCCCTGCCACATCGCGCTTATCACCGGCAGTCCGGGCTATTCGCTGCAAGTCCGGCACAAACCCGCGCACGCTTCCTCACCGGGCTTTCCGCTGCTATCCCGCAGCCCGCCAGCTATAGATAGCTGTTGACAACAACCCATCCATCCAATGATTAAGTACAGGTTACCGAAACATTGCAACCCGTAATTGCGTAACTTGCAGGTAATTGGTCATAAACACTATTTCATACCTCACAAACGATGAAATATTTTCTTTCGCTACCGGGAATAATCATGAGTCTGCTGTTCTTTTCCTGCGGAGCAAAAAGCAACACATTAAACAAACACAATATGAACAACGATACCTCTTCTCCCCGGTCCCATACAGCCATAGCCACCTTTGCCAATGGATGCTTCTGGTGTACGGAAGCCGTCTTCCAGCAGGTAAAAGGAATCTCCAAAGTAACCAGCGGCTATAGTGGCGGTCATGTACCCAACCCCACCTACGAACAGGTCTGCGATCAAAACACGGGGCACGCGGAAGCATTAAGGATTGAGTACAACCCGGACGAAATCAGTTTTGATGAACTTCTGGAAATATTCTGGAAAACACATGACCCCACCACACTCAACCGGCAGGGCAATGATATCGGCCCCCAATACCGGAGCGTCATATTTTATCACGATAAAACGCAAAAAGAAAAAGCCGAAGCCTACAAAACAATGCTGGATAAGAGCGGCGCCTGGGATAAACCCATCGTTACCGCCATCGAACCCCTTAAAAACTTTTATCCGGCAGAAAATTATCACCAGAATTATTACCGGCTGAACGGTCGCGCCCCCTATTGCCAGTACGTCATTAAACCCAAACTTGAAAAATTTGAAAAAGTGTTTAAGGATAAGCTGAAAGAGTAACCAAAAGTCAATTCATTCAGTTGACATATCTCACTAAAACGTTGTACAGACTTCAATTCGACGAGGATCAAAGTCTGTTTGTCGAAAAAGAATGATCGTAAATTTACCCCGTCTTACAGAAATTATCCCAACCCTGGCATCGAAGGAAAAATTAATAACGATTGCTATTGAATATATTAGGGATAAGAAAGCAATATCATTCGGCCACAACAGAGCAACCCAATTCAACTTAGATCGTATATTTCCACCGATGTAGAGACAATAATGACCTATCATTAATAGCAATCACTATTTCGGACGCCGGAAGTTCGCCGTTTCTTTGTGTAACAAATCCAATCATCCAAATCCAATATCCCAAAACCGAAATCCAATATCTAACGTCCAATATCCAAACAACCAATATCCCAAAACCGAAATCCAATATCTAACGTCCAATATCCAAACAACCAATATCCTGAAATCCAAATCCAATATCTAACGTCCAATATCCGAGATCCAATAATCCAGAAAACCATCCAATATCTGTGAGGAACACCAAAATTTTTATCCTATAGAAAACCGGCTTTGTCAAAAGTATGAATCCAATAACCAGGCAAACCAACCCGTAGATTGCCACAACCCGAAAAATGCATTGCCTGTTAAGGCAGCAAAAAGACAAATTGAATCTTTCTAAGAAATTAAGATTCCGAAAAACAGAAAGCCGCTTTTATAAAAAGCGGCTGTTCTGTAACCAAAACCCTAACCTGCATTAATTCCTAAATCCATTGATTCCGTAATAATAGATGTCACTGCTACCCGGGTAGACACCTTCTATCTGGAAATTATTCCCCTGCTTGTTCAATGCGGCTTTCAATTCTTCTACCGACTTCACCGGTGTATTACCCACCTTCGTGATGATAAAACCATCCTTCATATTGGTCTGGTTGCCAATAATGCCTTCGTCCGTGATATTGGTAACCTGCACACCACCTGATATATTCATCTTTGAAGCCTGTTCCTTAGTCAACCCCTGAAACTCAGCGCCTAAGGCTTCAATGGCGGCAGCATTCTGACTGGCAAAACTGCCCATTTTACCTTTTAATTTAGTAGTCACCGTCTTTTCTGCACCGTCCCGAATAAAGGTTATCGTTACTTTATCGCCCGGTTTCATCCGTGCAACCAGCTCTGACAACTGCGCATTGGTAGTGATAGCTTCTCCATTCACCCGGGTAATGGCATCACCCTTCTTCAGTCCGGCTTCAGCAGCCGCCCCCTGGGGATCTATCTCTGCAATCCATACTCCGTTCACATCGTCATCAATGTTTAAGGATTTGCGTAAATCCTCATCCGGATTTTCGGGAGCCATACTGATACCAAGATACCCCCTCTGTACGGAGCCAAATTTCATGATATCACCAATCACTTTCTTCATGAGGTTGGAAGGAATAGCGTAAGCATAACCGGCATAAGCACCCGTAGGCGATGCGATAGCCGCATTAATACCCACCAGTTCGCCGTTAGTATTCACAAGCGCTCCGCCACTGCTGCCGGGATTGACAGCCGCGTCGGTTTGTATAAAGGCTTCTACTGGCGCCTTACCCTGGCGATTGATTCCGATGTTACGGCTCTTTGCACTGATGATTCCCTGCGTAACCGTTACGTCGAGATTCAAAGGATACCCGATAGCCAATACCCACTGACCCAATTTTACGTCATCCGAATTACCTACGGGCATCACCGGTAAATTATCAGCGTCAATTTTTATCAAAGCCAAATCCGTATTCGGGTCTGCCCCTACCAGCTTTGCTTTATAATTTTTCCGGTCATTCAACGTCACCGTGATTTCCGTAGCTCCGTCAATCACGTGGTTATTTGTAACTATATAACCATCCTTACCGATGATAACACCCGATCCGGAAGCTTTCTGATCCGGCATCTGATAGTTTCTGCGATCATCTCCAAAGAAACGCCTGAACATTTCATCATATCCGAAAAAATCTCCAAAAGGATTTACCTGCCGGTTGTGCTTACCCGAAGTAGACTTAAACTTAACAACGGTTTTAATGTGCACTACAGACGGTACGGAAACTTCTGCGGCTTTTTGAAAATCAACAGGCGTACCCTGTACCGGAGGAGTATAATTAGCCTGAATGGCAGGCACCTTTTCATGCTCCCAAATATTCAGGGATGTCTGGTGCAGGTTGCTCCATAAAACGAGACCACCCAGCAAGGCAACAACGCCCAGCGCGATTGCCGAAATTTTAAACTTATTTTGCTTCATAACTAAACATTTTACGGGTTTATTACAAAGCAAATTTGTACATCAATCCTGAAGAGATTCTGAAGAAAACGACTTCATTAATCGTCTTTAACTTTTCTTATTGAATGCATTAGAGAACCATTAACACGATAAATATCTTCTACGTTAATAATATCCGTCAGGAACGCACATCTTCAGTGGGTTTCAGTCCTATTGAAAAGCAATGTTTATGCTCGTCAAAGCGATAATAAAGTTCAAAACCATTCAGTTCGCATATCTTTTGAACGATACTAAGTCCGAGCCCAATGCTATTGGGATCGGTGCTGATCTTCTGAAAACGGGTAAATATCTTTTGCTCATCCAAAGCTATGGGTTGTCCGGAATTCTTTACTTCCATCAAATCTTTCTCCAGACACACCTGAAGATCGCCCGAAACGATATTATGGCGAATGGCATTACTCACTAAATTATTCACCAGGATTTCCGCCAACGTACGGTTCATGTAACAAAATACCTCATCCCTCAATTCCAGCGTCAGGCGCAGATCTTTGGCTTTGACTGCTTCGTCATACTGGCTGATGATTTTTTCTATCACTTCCTTCAGCGGCAGGTATTCTTTTTCTGCAAACTGATGATTATCCAGACGGGTTAACAGCAGCAGGGTCTTGTTGAGCCGGCTCATTCGCTGAACTGCCTGAAATAACTCGTCTATCAGATTTGCCTGTGCTTCCGAAAGAGGACTCGTTTGCAACAGCAACTCAAGTTTGGTTTGCAAAACGGCCAGTGGCGTTTGCATTTCATGTGATGCATTTTCGGTAAACTCCTTCTGCAAACCAAATAAGCGCCTGTTATTTTGCGCCAGCGTATCAATCGCGCGGTTCAGGCTGGCAAACTCATCTATATCCGTATGCATCAACCCCAAAGGCTCCAACCGATCCACCCGGAACTCCTCCAGCCGGGTGAGCGTATGATTGAAAGGACGCCATAAACTTTTGGAAAGCCTCCGGTTGATCAACAGTAATCCGGTAATAATTAATATCAATAGCAGACCCACTATAAGAACGATGCTGCGAATGAGATCCTGGCTGTTTACTAATGAGTTTTGGACTACAATCTTATAAGGCAGACCTCGTATTAACATATTACTCTCGAGTATCCGGTACGAAACCGGATGGTTTCCGCCGGGCGCTATCTTTTTCACTGTATATAAACTGTCATAAGAGCGATAAACCTGCAGCCTGTTAAAAATAATATCCGGACCAAAGGCATCCAAAATGGCAAATGGATCCCTGTCGGATATCCTTTCAATACGTTTAATAATCTCAGCTCTTTGAAGCCGTAAAGCCCTATCCACATCGAGTGAAATAATCTGCTTGATCACAAAATAAAAAAGCGGTACGGATATGATAAAGATGCCTATCGCGTATAGCAAATAAGATTGTATGGACCGGTTCAGTAATTTCATCCCGTTTGAAATTTATATCCCATTCCATAAACCGTTTTGATGTAGTCATTGCAGCCGGCCTGGGTCAATTTACGCTTCAGGTTTTTTATATGCGCGTAAATGAAATCGAAATTATCAAAAACGTCTGCTTCATCTTTGGTTAAATGTTCGGCAATCGCATTTTTTGAAATTACCCGGTTCTTATTTGAAACTAGATAAACAAGTAAATCGTATTCTTTCCGCGTTAATACCACGGGCGTACCGTGAACCGAAATCGTCTTTGCAGCCGTATCAATGGTGAGTTCATTTAACTGCAGAAGATTGCTTCCTTCAAAATTTCTTCTCCTTATAATGGCCGCCACCCTGGCGCCCAATTCTGATAAATGAAAGGGCTTGGACAAATAGTCGTCCGCACCTAAATTCAACCCCGTGATCTTGTCGTCAATTGAATCTTTTGCCGAAATGATAATGACACCTTCTGTTTTTTTATTATTCTTTAATTCCCGGAGGATAGCCAAGCCGTTTCCATCCGGCAGCCCCAAATCAAGCAAAATACAATCATAATCAAGCGACTCAATTTTATCCAACGCGGTTTTGTAGTCTGCCGCTTCATCACATAAATAATGCTCACTGCTTAAATAGCTGACCATACTCTTTCTCAGTTCGGGCTCATCTTCAACAATCAGAATTTTCATACCGGCCATTTGTCAATGAAATTACAACTTTGAAAATAACACCGCTTTCTTTCAAATCAATTCTTTTCATAATAAAAGACTTCTATATCCTTTATTTATTAAAATGCTTTACCTTCGACCTCAATTTTTAAAGCATTAATAATTATGAAATCAAAAAGACAAACTCTTATCATTGCTGTTTTGCTCACCATCTTCTTTATGGTGGTGTCCACACCCTGGGAGTTCGGGCTTAGCTATTTTGGCGACTCTACCGTTGCCTGGGTTTTATACTACATTATAGGCTTCATCATCAGCCTGTACGTAACCTATGCGTTCCTGCGGGCGCTGATTATGTTAGTAAATCATACCTGTGAACAATTTAAAGAAATCAACAATGGACTTTGAGAAAGAGAAGAAAGCAAGGAAATTAGCGATTTGGGTCATTGGCATTATGACAGGAATCTGGATTATTTTGAGTGTTTTTTCATTTACCGACACAAAAGAAAGAGTAAGACCCCGTACCGAAAACATCCACTTTAACGGTGTGAGTGCACTGAAGGGAAAGCAGGTTTTCCAGGCCTATAACTGCATGGACTGTCACACTATAGTTGGAAACGGCGCCTACTTTGCACCGGACCTTACCAAAATATATGAACAAGCCGGGCCGGCATGGCTCAAGGCTTACTTAGGTTCTCCCGGTACCTATCCCACCAAAACCATTGTTGACATTCAGCTAAAACAATTGCTCAGCAAAGGGGAAGATTTACCAAAAGACATTGATGCTTACCTGGAGAAATATAGCGGCGCTCATGACCGCGTGGAACACCGGGGGGGCGTGGATGCGCTCATGCCTAACCTGCAATTCAGTGCGGAAGAAATTGATGCGTTGATTGCCTATTTTATCTACACGGGAAAAATAAACACGGCCGGATGGCCCCCCAAAGTGATAGCAGACAAATCGGTCATTGAAGACCAGGCGCGGAAATTAGAAGAAGCCAGCGGCATCATACGAACTTCTTCGGCTTCTTCAGCCCCATCTTCCGGCGTCGAAAATAATACCGCACAGACCACGGAATCACCGGCTGCCATAGGCGCTAACCTGGCAAAGCAATTAGCTTGTACGGCCTGTCACTCTGCCGACGGTTCAGCCGTAGTTGGGCCATCTTTTAAAGGACTTTTTGGGTCAAGCGTACCCCTGACGACGGGCAATTCGGTAAACGCCGATGAAGAGTATCTGAGACGCTCCATTTTGCAGCCGAATGCAGATATCGTAAAGGATTATCAGCAGGGTGTGATGCCTTCCTTTGAAGGAAGCGTATCCGAAGAACAGGTTAACGCATTAATAGAATACATCAAGTCCTTAAAATAAAAGATATTATGGAAATAAAATATCCAACCCAAAGATTGGCATACCCCTTCTTTGTAAGTATGCTGATTCTTTTTATCATTCAAATTTCATTTGGTTTATTATTAGCCCTTATGCAGATGGATCCAAATCTGCTGAAAGGAGTCTTCAATTTTAATACAGCACGTGCTTTTCACCTGAACCTTGCTATTGTTTGGATCGTAACCGGATTTATAGGCACTATACTTTTTATCGGGCCCATATTGGGTCAGCGCGATGTAAAGCCTGTGTGGCTCGTTCACGTGCTGTTAGTGGCGCTGTGGGTTGTCGTAGGCTGGAGTATCGTCACCCTGCCCCTTGCTCAAAAAGGAATAGCCGGCTGGATAGGTAATGTTCCCTGGTTACAACAGGGCATGGAGTTCCTGGAAGGCGGGCGTATCACCCATATCTTATTATTTATTGGGTTTTCCATCTTCGCTTATCTTACCCTGGTAATGTTTCCCAAAAAAGTGAAACGTTGGAATGAATTACACTGGGGATTGGCGATAGGTGTCGTCGGGCTGATGTCGGTATGGTTGTTTACGATGATTCCCACAAAAGAATTAGACCTGCAGGAGTATTTTCGGTGGTATGTAGTTCACTATTGGGTGGAAGCCGTTTGGGAAATTATCCATATCACGCTCATCGGATTTATACTGGCGAAGTTTTTTGGAGCAGACGATAAAGAAGTTGGATTTGCCGTTTTCTGGGGTATCAGCCTCGTGGTATTAAGTGGATTGATAGGAAATTCACACCACTACTTCTGGATTGGCACTCCAACTTTCTGGCAGTTCTGGGGATCTTTATTCAGCGCCTTAGAACCCCTTCCCCTGATATTTTGTATATGGCATGTTTATTTAGACGAGAAACACGGCGTTACCCCCATTAAAAACCGGGCGGCCTTCTATTTTATTTTCGGATCAGCCTTGTTCGAATCCGTTGGTGCCGGCGTATTAGGATTTACCATGACCATGGCTTATGCCAATCTGTGGGAACACGGAACCTGGCTGACAGCAGCCCATGGTCACATGGCATTATTCGGCGCGTTTGGGCTCCTGGTGCTGGGTGCTGCCTATGAAGCAGCAAGACAAATCAAAGGAATCAACCGGTTTAAAGAAGGTCTCGCCAAACTGAGTTTCTGGTTATTATTCATCGGACTCATGGGCATCGTAGGTAGCTTTGCGTTCGGAGGAACAAAGCAAATCTATGTTTACCGTATCCTTGGTTTAGACTGGTGGGGGCATCACATTCGTCCTGCGATGAGTTCGGCACGGGTGTTGTTGGGGATATTTGCTTCGATCTTCATCCTCGGAGCCATCGTGTTGATTTATGACTTACTTACGCTAAAAGACAGGGAAATCTCAGAATCCAACCAGAAGCTCATCAATCAAAAGCTTACCTCTCCAAAAAGTATCAACAAATGGTACAAATCCATGAGTCAGTTTGAGTTTGGCGTATGGTTAGGCGGAATATGGCTTTTCGGGCTTATCGTTACAGCCGGTGTTTTTTCTTTCAATTTACACAGCGTAAGAGTGGGCGATCCCACGATTCCCTATCTTATCATGGGTATCGGCTATGTAGGACTAATTATCATCACTCTCTTATTCGCTTACCGGTTTCTCATGGCGTTTGAACAACGACAGGATTTACTTCAGGTGATTCAAAACTTCTCTAATGGACAACTGGAAACCCTTGATTTAAAACAGCAGCCACCCAAAGGAGGTATTCGCGAACAACTCATACTGGATAGGTTTAATCAATTGGGTTATGGACAGGCATTTATGGTAGTATCAGATATAGAGATGGGCTGTCAACATCACACACTCCACAAAATTTTAGGAACCAGTTTCGCCTGGGAAGTGCTTGAAACCGGTCCGGAACAATGGAGGGTGAAAGTAGGTAAGCTGAACTAATATCCTTTCTTAGTGTTTAAGTTATAAACGGGAAGTATCTTTTACTTCCCGTTTATCTTTCTATAATTCTTAACACACTCGCCAGAATATCTTCAGAATATTTCCAGATTGCAAAGTGGAATTTATTCTGAAATCCATTCATTCAACTTTTTAACGATTCTTATAAGAAACAACGAATATTAGGAAATACTACTCATGCGATTGCATATTACAACCGATTCTCACGTGCTAAAATCAGTTCGGCATGGAAAACAAATCATATAGTAGTCAATTACATTTCCACTCTACATCCCCATCATACTAAAGAAGGTATTTGGATAAACTCCCATCCATAAAATAAGAATGAATAAAATAGCGACGAGGGTTTTCAGCGCCCAGGATTGTTTACCGATATAATCATCCAGTGCGGGTTTTCCTTCAGTTCTGGAAAGCATCACGGCAACCACCCGCAGATAATAGAACAATCCGATAGTACTGGACACGGCTAAAACGACCAGTAAAAATATTTTTCCTGCACCCATTCCTGCACTCAGTATATAGAACTTACCCATAAACCCTGCGGTGAACGGAATTCCTGCCAATGACAACATCACGAGTGTAAAAAAAGCCGCCAGCCAGGGCTTCGTCCAAAAGAGTCCCCGATAATCCTCGATCATGACGGGCTCGCCTTTTTTGTTGGACAGATAGGTAATCATACCAAATGCAGCCAATATACTGGCAAAATAGATGACCAGGTAAAATACGGCTGCCCGGATTCCCAACGGTGAAAAAGCCAGAAAACCCACCATCAGATAGCCTAAATGGGAAATAGAAGAATAGGCAATCAGCCGCTTCAGATTTTGTTGCTGCAATCCCAGCCAGTTACCGATAAACATAGAGGCCGTAGCAACAACAGCAAAAGCAATCCATACCGAAGGCTGATTCAATCCGTCAATACCATAGAACAATCTCAGTAAAAAAACGAAAGCTGCACCTTTACTGATGGTAGCCACAAAAGCCGCTACCGGCGCAGGTGCCGCTGAATAAATATCCGGCGTCCAGAAATGGAAAGGTACCAGCGCCATTTTAAAACCAAATCCTACAATCGCCAGCGCCAGTCCTGTCAGTACAAGCATATTCAACGGACCACCTTTCAACGAGCCGGCCAATCCGGCTATATCCATGGAGCCCGTTGCAGTATAAATCAATGCAAAACCAAACAATATAAATGAAGTGGCGACAGCCGCCAGGATTAAATATTTAATGCCCGCTTCAATGGAGACGCTGCCGGTTTTAAGATAGCCGATTAAGGCAAAAAGCGATACGCTCAGCAATTCCAGAGACAATACAAACGAGACAAAATGAGTACTGATGGTCATACAAACCGAACCCAGCGTAGCCAAAATCAACAGTATATAATACTCTTCCCTGACCTCCTCCTGTATATGAAAATAAGGAAAACTAAATAAGGTGATCACTATTGCGGCACATAATATCAAACCCGATAAAAACCAGCCCAGTG